>CAMBWL010000076.1 GCA_945871625.1 Bifidobacterium breve | reverse complement strand
GTCGATAGTAGATACCAAGCGCCGATAAAGATCGCGAAAACAATTGCTGGCCCAGCGAAGTCACTGATCAGATTGCGGTCGCTAGTCTCGCGTGGAGCATCATCAACACGCAGACTCGGCGGCACCGACTGATCAATCGTATTTGTAACTTTGATGCTGTTTGAAGCGTTCACACCAGGGCTCCACGAAGCGCTAGAGAAACTTGACCACAAATCTCGGCGAACTTAGGCTCATATCGCAACGAGTGAGAGCGTGGGTAACTAAACGGAATGTCGAAACTGCCGACAATCTGACCAGGTCGTGCCGACATCACCAACACTTTGGTCGACATGTATACGGCCTCGGCAATTGAGTGCGTGATGAACAGGCCAGCGAATCCCTCGATCTGAAACAGTCGTAAGAGTTCATCGTTGAGACGTTCGCGAGTGATCTCATCAAGGGCGCCAAACGGTTCGTCAAACAAGAACACGCGAGGCTTCATCACTAATGACCGGGCGAGTGAGGCACGCATTCGCATGCCACCCGACAACTGTCGGGGATACTTGTCCTCGAAACCCGTTAGACCGACCAGATCGATGGCGTCTTGTGCCAGTTTGGTGCGCTTAGATTTTTCGATGCCATGTAACTCGGCGATTATTTCGATATTTTTTCGGACATTTCGCCAAGGTAGGAGTGTTGCATCTTGAAATACATAACCAATACTGTTGCGATCAATTTCGCACTTGCCTTCGGTTTCGGTTTCAAGATTTGATGCGATTCGCAGCAAAGTAGATTTGCCGCAACCAGAGGGGCCAACAACCGTGACGAATTCCCCAAGGTTGATATCAAAACTCACGCCACCAAGAGCTTTCGTACCGTCAGGAAACGTCATGCCGACATTGTTGAACCCCAGAGCCCCAGCCACGCCTAGACAATAGTTGATCAGTTAGAGGGTGCCAAAAGTGAACTTGTTATTTGTCCTTTATAAAAAACTAAGATTCGGTTGGGCATATTGGCGATGGCATCGCGGACAGAACCCGCGGCGGTCAACATCAAGTCGGCTCGCGCACCAACTTGCGGGCCTGCAGCTGTCAGACCGATCACCGATCTCGCCACGTCAGACACCGAGGCGAAGGCATCTTGGGGCAACAGATGAGCCGCAAGGATCGCGAGCCCGGCGCTTTCAAGGGGGTCACCGCGACCGATCGGGTTAAACGGATCTTGCAAATTATCTGCGCCAACAGCAACCTTCACGCCTGCGCGACGCAGATTCGCAACTGCAGTTAGACCGCGCGGTGTTGCAGTTGGACTGTCTCGACCTTGCAGGAAAAGATTCGTGTGGGGTAGCGCAACAACACTAATGCCGGCTTCGGCGACCCGGTCTGCAATTCTTTTTTGAACACTCTCGGTTTGCATGCCCAAACTCACGCAGTGGCTGGCGACGACTGAATTTTTGAAGCCAGAGCCAATAACGCGAAGAGACAAATGTTCAAGCGACACACGGTCTACATCCGTGTGCTCATCAGTGTGGAGGTCGAGGCCGCAATTCAATTCGCCCGCGAGTTCAAGCAAGGCGATATTTGCACCTTCGGGGTCGACATCAAGGTGTGGACAGCCACCCAAAATATCTGCTCCCATTTGTATTGCGCGTCGCCCCAGATCACGATTCGACGCACCAACTTGGCCAGACAAGGGCCAGCCGAGGAGGGCACAAATCTGCAAATCGACAATATCTCGGGTGCGATTGCGAACTTCAACCAAAGCCTCGACCGAATCGAGATTATTCCATTCGGTTACGTCGGCATGAGTGCGAATTGCAGTTACACCGTTGCTCACCATTAAGCGCACGGCGCGCTCTGCACGTTCGATCGTGTCGGAGACGGTAATTAGATCGCGAGATGATTCCATGGCGTGGATTGCACCCATCAGATCACCAGTCGGGTTATCGATACGTTCGGCCAAGAATGCCTTATCAAGATGCGCATGGGGTTCGGCGAGAGCGCACGTCAGTAGCGAACCCTTTGCATCGACAACTTGTTCATCGTCTAACTTTGCGAGTTTCGGCTCGACTTCTGTTACAAGTTCGCCCGTGATGCGCACATCTTGAAGTTGCGCATGGCCCTCAATTTTGCAACCCTGTAACAGCATTGGGCAGGTCGATTTGCCTAGCGCCGCAAATTAAATGAGTGGTTCAAGATTTGGCAACGGTCGTCGTTCGACCTTTTCGCCAAGCTTCGGAAATACTTCTTCCATGACTAGATGCATCTGCTCTGACATTTCTTCTCGAGTCACGCCTGGGAAGTCAAAGAAGAAACAAATGTTTTTGAGATCGAGCAAATCACGCCAAAAGCCCAAAGTATCAACCGCATCATCAATCGAGCCGACGATCTGAATTTTCTGATCAATCGATTCTTGAACAGTCGGGCAATGGTTGAATGCAACTTTGCTGCCGTCAGGGTTGCGATATGACGAGAAGCGACCGTATGGCGACAAAAAGTTGGCGAATTCGTCGTGGCCCGGCTTGCCCTTGATCATCGCCTTTTCGCGAGTCTTGGCGACATGAATATTCATCACCAATGTGCGATCTTCGCCAGGGGCTACAGGGTTCCCCATCTCTGCACGAATCTCGGCGTAACGATCCCATTTCTGCTTTTGACTGTCGGCGTTTTGCAACCAATAAATCGCCTTATGTCCAACTCTCGGCACATATTCAATTGTCTCCGGCGAAGTGACGGGTTGATAGATGTCGATATTTCGCAACGGCTTGGGAATCAAGGTCAGATCATCCACATAACTGCCACGATCAGGTATTTCGTCTGGAGGAAACACGAAGTGCTTGCCACGATATGAAAAGCGCTCGTTATACCAAGCGAGTTTGATGATTTCCATGCTTTCTTCGAAGACCTCGCGATTGATGCGATCGTGCTCTGCGCTCATCGCGTTATCGCCTGATGCGACAACAGTGCCGAGGCTCCAGGCTTCGCGAGGCACGGTGCCACGGCCAACACCGAACTCCATACGACCACCAGTGACGATGTCGGCGATTGCGAAGTCTTCAGCTAGCCGCAAAGGGTGCCATTGCGGCACAACGTTAAACATTTGGCCGAGACGAAGATTTTTGGTGACGCTCGTAAGGTGCTGACCAAACAAAATTAAGTTAGGCAGAACTTCGTAGCCTTCGTACTGAAAGTGATGCTCGGTCAGCCACATTGTGTCGATGCCGACTTCTTCGGCAGTCTTGGCCCACGCAACAAGATTTTTGTAACACTCAATCACGCTGTCGTTGCCGTAGCGCCGGTTTTTTGGCGCTACTTTGCCGGCGTCATCCATAGGAACTGTGCAAAAGAAATTGGCGTCTACTCGCATTTGTTCAGAATACCTCAGTTGCCATGCCAGGCATTACGTGAAAGTAATATTTTTTTTAAAGTTTCAGGCTTGTCGGTCATAATCCCATCAACGCCCAGATCTAACAGTCGAACCATCTCGTCGGGTTCGTCAATCGTCCAGACATGCACTTGAATGTCGGCATTATGGGCGGCCTGGATAAACGATTTATCAACAATTGTCAACGGACCCTGACTGACGGGTACCTGTGCCGCGCGGATATTTCGAAAGCTGCCCGACCGGCGTGCCCAACTGCCCAAACGCAATTTGGTGACATCTCTTGGGCCCATCGATGTGCAAAGTCTCTCGCCAAATTGATCCCGCAATCTATTGAGCCGTTTGTCACTGAACGAGCCGATGCAAACTCGGTCAAAAATATCGCCCCGCGCCAATCGGTCTGCCAACGGCAATAGGGCCTGATCCGACTTGCAGTCAATGTTGAGGTGGGCGTGGGGCCAAGCAACTATCAAATCTTCGAGTAGCGGTATTGGCTCGGTGCCTCTAACTCGGGCGTCTTTGATCTCGGCGTAATTGAGTTCGCTGATCAAACCAGGTCGACCGCAAGTGCGCGACAGGTCATCGTCATGAAAAGCGAGCAGCACGCCATCTTTGGTGGCATGTATGTCTGTCTCTAAATATATGTACCCCAGATCAATCGCCCGCTGAAATGCAGGCATTGTGTTTTCTGGTGCGTCACTCGCGCCACCACGATGCGCAAATGCGATCGGCGTGTCGTATTTTAGAAATGAATGTCGCATAACGGGTTGACTAGACACTCGCGCAAACTTAAATTGCGCGGCCCGAATTCTTCCAATATTCGTCTTTGAGTAGTCGTTTATATAGTTTGCCTGTCGGATGTCTTGGCAATTCGGGGCGAAAATCAATTGACTTCGGGCATTTGAGATCGGCAAGTGAAGCACGACAAAATGCTTTGAGTTCGTGCTCCAGCTCAAGTGCTTGTTGTGGCGACTTTGGCATCGTGGCTGGTTGCACCACTGCCTTGACTTCTTCACCGAACTCGTCGTTGGGAACACCAAACACGGCGACGTCGACAACTTTTGGATGGTTGATCAAGATATTTTCAGCCTCTTGCGGATAGATATTCACGCCGCCAGAAATGATCATGAACGCCTTGCGGTCGGTCAGATACAAGAAGTTGTCTTTGTCGATATAGCCGACATCGCCGAGAGTCGTCCATCCGCGACCGAGTGAATCGCGCGAGTTTTTAGTTTTCTCGGGGTCGTTGTGATATTCGAAGTCGACTTTGCTTTCAAAATAAATGGTTCCGGGCTCGTTCAACGGCAACTCGGCGCCGTCGTCGCCACAAATATGTACGGTTGCATTAATCGCCACACCAACCGTGCCCGGGTGAGCGAGCCACTGGTCTGAATTGCAATATACGAAGCCGTTGCCTTCGCTGCCTGCGTAGTATTCGTGAATTATTGGCCCCCACCAATCGATCATCTTCTTTTTTACTTCGATTGGGCACGGAGCGGCGGCGTGAATCGCGCACTTGAGACTTGAAGTGTCGAATTGCTTTCGAACACTCTCGTCGAGTTTCAGCATTCGCACGAACATTGTCGGCACGAGTTGTGAATGTGTGACTTTGTGTTTTGCGACGAGCCGCAAATATTCTTCCGCATCGAAGTGCTCCATGATGATTGTTGTGCCACCCAAACGATGCGTCGTCATCGTGAAGCGCAACGGCGCTGCGTGATATAGCGGAGCGGGCGAAAGGTAGGTCGAATCTTTGTCGATAC
>CAMBWL010000075.1 GCA_945871625.1 Bifidobacterium breve | reverse complement strand
TCAATGAAGAACTTGTGGCGATGTTGGGTGGCGAGACGCTGAAAATTAGTTACGCGACGCATCCGCCGACGGTCGTATTGATGGCCGGTTTGCAGGGTTCGGGCAAAACCACCAGTGCCGCCAAACTTGCCAGTTGGTTTAAATCACAGGGGCGACAGCCGATGCTTGTGGGTGCCGACTTGCAACGACCAGCCGCGGTCGAACAGTTGCGCGTGTTGGGTGCGCAGATCAATGTGCCGGTGTTTTCAGAACAAGGCGACCCGGTCACGACGGCCAAACTTGGTCTGGCTGAAGCGCAGCGACTCGGCAAAGATGTTTTAATCGTCGACACCGCAGGCCGATTGGCGATTGACGCCGAAATGATGCAACAGGTCAAAGAAATTTCGCAGGTAGTGCAGCCGAAATTTACTTTCTTGGTGATCGATGCGATGACTGGTCAAGATGCCGTGACGGTTGCGAAGTCGTTTGACGAAACATTGTCGATTGATGGCGTGATTTTGTCGAAACTCGACGGCGATGCACGAGGTGGTGCGGCTCTGTCGGTGAAACATGTGCTGGGCAAACCGATTGCGTTTGCTTCGACGGGTGAAAAACTTGACGCGTTCGAGCAGTTTCATCCAGATCGCATGGCGAGTCGCATTCTTGGCATGGGCGACATGCTCACGCTGATCGAAAAGGCAGAAAAAGTTTTTGAAAAAGAAAAAGCCGAGGAGACCGCGGCAAAAATGTTGGAGGGTGATTTCACCCTTGAAGATTTTCTCGAACAGTTGCAACAGCTCAAGAAAATGGGGTCACTGCAGGGCGTGATGGGGATGATGCCCGGTATCCCCAAAGAAATGAAGAATGCGGAGATACCAGAAGACCAGGTGAAGCGCACTGAGGCGATCATTTATTCGATGACGCCACAAGAGCGTGCGAAACCCGAGTTGATCGACGGCTCGCGTCGCGTTCGCATCTCGAAGGGCTCAGGCACGACCGTTGCCGATGTCAACCGTTTGGTCAAGCAGTTCAGCGAAATGAAGAAAATGATGAAGCAAATGGGCGGCAAGGGGATGCTCGGCGGCAAGCGCGGCAAAGGGGCGACGAGCGCCGGCATGTCCGATGAATTGACCGCGGCGTTGGGCTCGCGGCTCGGGCCACGGTAGCCTGACCAGTCGGTTCGTTTGAACCATTTGGCTTAAAGATCGGAAATTCATGTCAGTAAAATTGCGTCTCTCTCGTGTGGGTAAAACCAAGAGACCTCACTATCGAATCGTTGCCGCAGATACTCGTTCGGCGCGCGACACAAACTTTCTGGAAATTCTCGGCACATATCAGCCGCAGCAAGAGCCTTCGGCGCTCAAGGTTGACAGTGCGCGAGTGATTTCGTGGCTGCAAAAAGGCGCCCTACCAACAGATCGCGTGCGCAAACTGCTAGAGATTTCGGGCACCTGGGCAGAGTTTCAGGCGACCAAGAAGCCTGCTAAATAATGTCTGACGCACAGACTGCCAATTCAACTTTGGCTCCCGTTGCATCCTCGGTGCTAATGCACATCGTGCGTTCGATCGTCGACACACCTGATGCAGTCAAGATTGAACCAGTTGAGGACGAAGGCAAAATCATCCTTGAAGTTCGCGTCGCTGACGGCGACCTCGGTCGAGTAATCGGGCGTCGCGGTCGCACAGCGCAAAGTATTCGCGCAGTCGTGCGAGCTGCGGCATCGCGCGACAATGCCGAAGTCGATGTCGACTTTCTCGACGACTGACGCCAAGACGCCAGAGGGTTTGTTGCACGTTGGTCGCGTAACGCGACCACACGGGGTTAAAGGCGATGTTTATGTTTCATTTTTTACCGATCGACCTGCACGCACTCGTGCTGGAGCGAAACTTTTCATTCAAAACGAATGGATGACGGTGACTAGTGCGAGAGGTCAGTTAGTTTCGAGCAAAACCAGCCCGAATCAGTCCACGACATGGTTGATGCATTTTGCCGGAATCGACGATCGCAATATGGCCGAGCGCCTCAGCAAGTCGGATGTTTTTGGCGAGCCGATCGAAGATGCGAGCGTGATGTGGGTGCACGAACTAATTGGCGCGCAGGTTGAAGATGTTGCCGGGGTCAATTACGGCAAGTGCGTGGCGGTAGTCGACAACCCGGCGCATGCGCTGCTCGAACTCGAGTCTGGCGCACTGGTGCCGATCGTTTTCGTCGTCAATCGAACCAAAGAGCGCATCACGATTAATCCACCACAAGGATTATTTGATCTGAACGAAGGTGACGAGTGAGCACGAAGTCGGCTTTTCGCATCGATGTGTTTTCGATTTTTCCAAAACTTGTGGATGACTTCTGCAATGAAAGTTTGTTGGGTCGAGCACGTTCGGAGTCGATCGTCGATTTGCGCTGTCATGATTTGCGCGACTACGGCGACGAATCGCGGCGCATTGACGACGCACTTTATGGCGGCGGTGCCGGGATGTTGTTTCGCCCAGAGCCAGTTTTCGCCGCCGTTGAAGCAGTGCAACCACAGCGACCGTTGTTTTTGCTTTCGCCCGGTGGAAGACGATTTGACCAGGGCTTCGCCGATCAATTGAGCAAGACGCAAGGTTTCAGTTTGTTGTGCGGTCGATATGAGGGCGTTGATCATCGCGTCGTTGAGCACTTGATCGACGGCGAAATTTCGATCGGTGATGTCGTGTTGAGCGGCGGCGAGGTTGCCGCATGTTTGATAATCGAGGCGACGGCACGATTGTTGCCGGGCGCGATGGGCAACGAGGCTTCGCCCGTTTCCGAAAGTTTTGGTGTTTCTCGAATGCTCGAAGAACCCCACTACACGCGACCGGCAGAGTTTCGCGGATGGGAAGTTCCTGAAGTTTTACGCAGTGGTGATCACGCCAAGATTGAGCGCTGGAGGCGTGCCCAAGCGTTGCATCGCACCGTGAGATCGCGACCCGACCTGATTGAACGCCGTGGTGGGTTGAGCAGCGTCGAAAAGAGGCTGTTGGAAGAGTTCCCTTGTGTGCCGTATCCTGAAAGACCACTATGAAACCTACAGACATCGTCGATAAGCAAATTCTTCGCACTGACATTCCAAAGGTCGGTCCTGGCGATGAAGTGAAAGTTCATGTCCGCGTCGTTGAAAGCGGCAAAGAGCGTGTGCAGATTTTTCAAGGCAACGTAATTTCGGTTTACGGTTCGGGTGTCGCCGAGAGTTACACGGTGCGAAAACTCAGTTATGGCGTCGGCGTCGAGCGAACATTTCCGATTCACAGCCCTTCGGTTGCCAAACTTGAGGTAATCAAGCGTGGCGATGTGCGTCGTGCGAAACTCAACTACTTGCGCGAGCGAACTGGCAGGTCGGCAAAAGTTCGTGAACTTCGCGAAGATCAGTAATTTCTCGTTGATTTTCTGCCAGTCGGTTTAGTCGGCATCCACATTGAACACCGACGACCTCGAACAATTTGAGGCCGAACGCGAGCTTCAATTAGCCCAAGAATATTCAGACGTCGTCAATTTATTCAAGTTCGCAGTCGAGACTGATCGCCGGTTTTATCTGGCCAACAATGTTGATGTCAAGGTCGTCGCCGAAGGTGCTCGACCATTGCTCGAGGTGACGCTTTCGGACGCATGGGTATGGGATCTTTATCGCAAGAGCCGTTTTGTGCCGAGGGTGCGCGTGATGAGCTTCAAAGACCTGAACATCGAAGAACTGCCACCTCTGGACGCCTAACAACCCAGCAGCGCGCGGTCGTGCGCATGGCGCGGGCCAAATGGGCAGAAGATTTGGTCGCAGATTTTTACCGTCGCGATGGCTATCGAATCATCGCCCGCAACTGGCGTTGTCGACAGGGCGAGCTTGACATCATTGCGTTTTTGATTAGTGACATGGTGCCGACGATTGTCGTTGTCGAGGTCAGGGCCCGAGCCACAGATTATTTTGGTTCGCCACTTGAGTCGGTGACGCACGCGAAGCAAAAAAAATTACGCATCGCAACGAGAAAGTTTTTGACCAACGAGAGTTGCGTTTATGGCGCAGTGCGATTTGATGTTGTGTCTGTTTTGGGTACGAAAATTGAAGTCGTGCAAAATGCTTTCTAAATTTTTGCGCGGCGATCCCAGCAGGCGTAGTGCCAATGACGGCGCAGGTCGGGCGCTTCGGCAGGCACGCAAACATAGTGACCCATGCCTTTGGTGATTTCTTGGTTGCAGCCCGGGCAGATATAACTCTTGAGCGCTTCATAGGGTTGCACACGACGAACTTCAACGTCGCCGTATAAACCATCCCAAATTGATTTTGACATTTGATAAGTCGGTTAGCTAGCCGAACAGAGCCCAGATTACGAGTGCGGCAATCGCCAACATCGCGCTGGCGACGATGAGATAATCGATCGGGCGGGTGTTGCGTTTGCGTGTCGGGTTGAATCCCATATGGCAAGTATCGTCTATGCAATGGAAACTCTGCAGGTTTTTCGCGAAAATTCTGTCGTAACGGTGACGATTAACCAGCCAAAGAGAAAAAATGCGATCAATCCGGCGATGTGGGATGGATTGACCGAGATTTTTCGGGAGATTGCTTCAAATACGAGCGACCGTGTTGTGATCGTGACTGGTGCAGGCGAAGATTTTTGCTCTGGTGCCGATCTGAGTGGTCGTGGTGCCAGTGCTGATGACAGTGCTGGTGCGAGTGCGCAAAATCAAGTGCATCATCTGGCGGCGATGCGACGGGTGAATGATGCGTGCATTGCGCTGCAACGGATGCCCCAACCGACGATTGCCAAAGTGCGTGGCGTTGCCGTGGGTGCTGGTTGCAACTTGGCACTCGGCTGTGATTTGGTCGTGGCATCTCAGACGGCGCGGTTCTCTGAAATTTTCGCGCGACGCGGGCTATCGCTCGACTTTGGCGGTTCATGGTTGTTGCCGCGGCGAATCGGTATGCATCGCGCCAAGGAACTTGCGTTGCTCGCAGAAATCATTGGCGCAAGTGACGCGCTCGAAATGGGGCTCGTGAATCGTGTGTTGCCCGACGGCGAGGTGGATGCATTCGTCGACAACTGGGCGCGCAAACTTGCCGCTGGACCGCCGATTGCTTTGGCGCAAACCAAACGATTGCTGAACAACTCGTTGAATGTCACGCTTGAAGAGGCATTGGATGACGAGGCGGCGGCGCAGACGATCAACTTTGCAACGAGTGA
>CAMBWL010000074.1 GCA_945871625.1 Bifidobacterium breve | reverse complement strand
GCGTTGCTGCGCGCAATCGGCGCAAGTCGTCGCCAAGTCACAGTTTCGCTTTTAGTCGAAGCACTGATTGTTGGTGTGCTCGGTTCTGTGATTGGTTTCGTTTCTGGCATCGGTCTCTCACGAGCGCTAAGTGCGCTGCTCAACGCGATTGGGCTTGAAATTCCGACATCGGGTCTAACCATAGAAACTGGCGCGATTGCACGAACAGTTTTGATCGGCACAGTCATCACGATTCTTTCGGCAATTTTGCCGGCACTTCGGTCGGGACGCGTGCCACCAGTGGCCGCGATGCGCGACACCGCACTTGATACAGTTCAAAAACTTACCCGCCGAGTGACTATCGGTCTCGTGTTAATTGTCGCCGGTGCAGTTGCACTTGTCGCTTCAATCAACGGTGCACCCGTAACGATTTTGGGTCTTGGCGTACTTGGCGTATTCGCCGGCGTTCTCGTTATCGGCCCTGCGCTTTCAAAACCGGTTGCGGTTCTGCTCGGCAAACCAGTTGTGGCGTTACGCGGCGTGACTGGTGCGATGTCGCAACAAAATGCAGCGCGCAACCCGAAGCGCACCGCTCGCACGGCAGCGCCCGTCTTAATTGGCGTCGCACTAGTTACGGCCTTCACCGCACTCGCCGCAAGCGTGAAGAACGAAATTCGTGAATCGATTGGCAGTTCATTTCGCGGCGACTACGCACTCAGCGTCAACAGTCGCGGCTTCGGTGGTATACCGATCAGCACCACCGACCAAATCGACCAACTACCTGAAGTTGCTCAAGCCACTGGAGTCGGTTTCATCGCCGCCAAAGTTGGCGATGAGTCACCGTTCGTTTTGGTGTTTAATCCAAAAACTGCCGATGGCTTATACGACCTCGCGATGGTTGAAGGCACACAAAAAGGTTTGGGTAAAAACGAGATTCTGGTCGAGTCCGACAAAGCACTCGACAAAAACCTGACTGTCGGTTCGAGCGTGCAGGTCACTCTCGTTGATGGTCGATCGATGCAACTAACGGTCGCTGGCACATACACCGATGCATACGGCAACTATGCGGTTAGCCGCGAACTTTTTGAAGGATCAAACACGCCACTGTTCGACAGTTTCGTCTACATCAAAGCCGCCGAAGGTGTCAGCGACGAAAGTGCACGAACTGTGATCTCAGCGGTCAGCGCAGACCTTGGCATCGGCAAACTCGAAAGTCGCGACGAGTACATCGACACACAAGCGGGACAGGTCGACCAATTTCTGGCACTAATTTACGGCCTATTGTTCTTGTCGGTGATCATCGCCATCGTCGGCATCATCATCACACTTTTGCTTTCGGTCTTCGAACGCCGACGCGAAATCGGTTTGTTGCGCGCTGTTGGTATGACTCGCTCGCAGGTTCGCACGATGGTGCGTTGGGAGAGCGTCATCACATCGCTATTTGGCGCCGCGACGGGTGTTGTACTCGGCATTTTGACCGGCATCGTGATTGTCGTGTCGCTCAACGATTCAGGCTTCAGCGCATTCACATTGCCAATCACCAACACGATCATCATCTTGGTCGGCGCCTTTGTTATCGGCGTGATTGCTGCTGTGTTTCCCGCGTGGCGTGCGACCCGTACCGAAATTATCTCGGCAATCGCCTCAGCCTGATTTTCGTGCGCGCTCTAATTCTGAAAGATAAATAAATTCTGCTGGATGCACACCCGGCGGCGTATCGTGCTCTGTCACATAGCGACTTGAACTCGTGCCCGCATGACGGGTCTGACAGTCGGCACACCAGTAGAGAACCCGATTGGCTTCACCGTGATGTGTCACGCGCACCTGGCCGTTGCATCGCTGACAATTTTTGCCATGCCGACCATAAACGGCAAGCGTGCGATCTTGGGTTGCATGTTGAGATTGCAGCAACTCGGCTGCGATCGAAACGAGTTCGCGACACTCGTCGCGATTGAGCGAACTAACTTTTGCCCACGGATGCAGTTCGCATGTCCATAGCAATTCACAGCGAAACACATTGCCGATGCCTCGCATCACCCGCTGATCTAGCAAAACTTCAGCGATTGTCGCGTCGGCGTCTTGATAACTGAGCATCAAATCGACGCACAGTTCTAAATCGGTTCGCGAGTCTGATAAGTCTGGGCCATGCCGACCCAGCAATGGGTGGCGACGCGGATCAAAATCGTGGTGCGTCTCAATCTCCGCAATACCAAAACACGCGGCGATGCAACCTTCGACTTGAATCACAACTTTTGCGATACCACGGTTTTTTTTCTGCCACTCGGCCATACGAAAAATTTGCCAAGAGCCGCGAATTTGAAGTTTTGTTCGCAGCACGACTCCATCATCCCAAACGATTTCAATTTCACGCCCGATGGCACGAACTTCTTCAATTACGCTGCCAATCTTTGGGCTGAGCACGACATCTTCTGCGATCGTCACTGAATTCGTATTTTTACCGATCAGGGCGACGCGTAATGACGCCGCTTGTCGCTGCGTCGAGTTCAACAAAGCGAACATCACGGCAGAACACCCACAGAAGCAAGCGCCAAACGAACGAGACGGTCATGGCCGCCTGTCATTTCGCGTCGCATCTCAGCGCTGATCGCCTGCTCTGGTGTGTACCAACCTAAATCCAAGGCCTGTTGAGACGGTTGACAATCACCAGAAACTGGAACGACGAACGCGAGACTCACTGCATGATGTCGCGGATCATGAAAGCCACTGATATCTGGATCCGTGAAATATTCGACGATCGTGAATGGCGCAGGTTCTGGCGGAATTTTTGGGAGAGCCATCGACCCCAAATCTTTTTCAATATGACGCAACAGCGCTTCACGAATTCGTTCGTTGAGCAAAACGCGACCCGAGACAACCGTCCGCGAAATCGAACCGTCAGGGGCTTGTCGCAAAAGCATGCCAACATGAGTCACAATGCCTAGTTCGTTGACCCGCACGGGGACCGCGTCAATATAGACGAGTGGAACTTGACCGCGCACTTGTTCAAGCTGGTTGTTATCTAGCCAGTTTGTTCGTGTGTCGGTAATCTCGCCCAATTTATTGCTCCAAAAATTTTTAGTTAACAAACATTGTCTCAGATGGCACGGCAAATTCGTGGCATCATGTAGCGGTGAGTAAATCAATCAAACCAATTTCCGCCTACCTGCTCGCCACGTTTCTTGGGGTCGCGGGTGTCTCTCACTTTGCTGTGCCAGACCAATTCAATGCGTTGATCCCCAAGTGGCTGCCTGGCGACCCAAGTTTGTATACGTACATCAGCGGTTTGGCCGAAATAGCGATCGCTATTGGCTTGTTTAATCTGAAAACACGCAAACGAGCTGCTTGGGGCGCGGTGGTGCTGTTTATCGCCGTTTATCCCGGCAACCTATATATGGCATATGACTGGCGGGACAGAGAACTCGGCCAGCAACTAGTGGCTTACGGGCGTTTGCCTTTTCAGTTTCTGTTGATCTGGTGGGCGATAACTATCTCTCGTAAAGCGAACTGACTACTACCAGTTTCCGGCGACATATTTAGTTTCAAGAAATGCCAATAAGCCGTCGTGGGCGCCTTCGCGACCAAGACCAGATTGCTTAACGCCACCAAATGGTGCGGCGGGGTCAGAAACTAGCCCGCGATTGAGTCCGACCATTCCAGACTCAAGCCCCTCAGAAACTCGCATGCCCCGACCCAAATCGCGCGTGAAGACATATGAAACGAGACCATGTTCGACATTGTTGGCATGCGCCAAAATGTCGTCGCTGTCACTGAATCGCACCAACGGTGCAACTGGCCCAAAAATTTCGGTTCGCAAAATTGGTGCGTCAAACGAAACATCTGTGAGCACCGTCGGAAAGTAGCCGAAAGATCCGTCTGTTGATGCGTTGCCGCCACACATAACTTTGGCGCCAAAACTTTTTGCCTCGTCGACCAACTTGGCAACTTGTTGTTGTTGCGATTTCGACACCAGCGGACCAACAGTTGTTTTGGCATCGAGTCCATCACCCAAGACGAGCGCACTCATGCGTGCGGTTAATAGTTCGGCGAATGCGTCATAGATTTTTTCATGCACAAAAAATCTGTTGGCCGCCGTACAGGCAGCGCCACCGTTGCGCATCTTGGCCAACATCGCGCCGTCGATTGCGGCCGCAAGATCAGCATCTTCGAAAACAATGAACGGTGCATTACCGCCAAGTTCCATGGTGCAGTTGATAACTTTTTCTGCGGCTTGCGCCAACAACAGCGAACCAATTGGCGTCGAACCAGTGAACGAAAGTTTGCGCACCTTGTCTGATTTCAACATTGCACTTACTGCAGGCCCCGACGGGCTTGGCACAACGACATTGATCACGCCATCTGGCACACCTGCGCGTTGCATAATTTCTGCGATCGCCAATGCAGTCAATGGCGTCTCGCTCGCGGGCTTCAAGACGACCGTGCAACCAGCCGCTAGGGCTGGTCCGATCTTTCGTGTTGCCATTGCCGCTGGAAAATTCCATGGGGTCGCCAACAGCGCAACACCAACAGGTTGCCGTGAGACCATCAACCAATTGGCGCCACTCGGTGCTCGTCGATAGTCGCCGTCAATACGCACGGCTTCCTCGCTGAACCAACGAAAAAATTCGGCGGCATACGCAACCTCGGCGCGGGCATCGCTCAGCACTTTGCCGTTTTCGAGAGTGATCAATCGCGCCAACGATTCTTGTTCGGCGATCATAATTTCAAAACTTTTGCGCAATATCTCAGCACGCACTCGCGGCGCAGTCGACTTCCACGAAATAAATGCGTTTTGTGCCGCGTCGACAGCCGACAAACAATCATCTGGTGATGCGCTTGAAACTTGAGCCAGTGTCGAACCATCAACAGGGTTCGTGACTGCAACCTTTGATTTGTGTGCAATCCATCTGCCGGCAATCAAAGAATCAAGCGGTTGCGATGCATTTAGTTTTGGTGATTCGTTCTTCATATTGTTCAGTCTTACGCAACCGTGGCTTCAATCAGAAACGCTAGATTTATCGGGTGAATAAACAGCGAATTGTGTTGACGCTGCTTTTTGCAATTGGTTCGTCATCGTGCCTTTACGGCGTGATGTTTACGATGCTCGACGACTTCCGCAACAACTTTGGTATCGCCGAATCGGCACTCGGGTTCATCGTCGGCGTCGGATTTTTTACTTCTTTTCTCGGGCAA
>CAMBWL010000073.1 GCA_945871625.1 Bifidobacterium breve | reverse complement strand
CAGCGTTGCCGAGCTAGGTGATCGCGGTTTTGGTTATGACTCGGTATTCGTACCTGCTGCTGGTGATGGTCGGACTTTTGCCCAGATGAGCATCGCCGAAAAGCACAAGTTTTCACATCGCGGAATCGCTTTTCGCCTGTTGGCTAAACGGCTGAGCGAATTACCAGCCTCGTAGGTCGATCGACCATGAGTCGATGATTTCATCGCCACGAATGATGTGAGCAAAATCATGCATCGCCATGGTCGGGTCGATATGTGCGGGAATGACGCGTAGTTTCTCGCCGACAGAAATTTTTTCAGTATTCGCGCCTTTGATTGGTGCAAGCGTCGTATGTTCGTCTGAACAAAACAAGACGTCATAGCCATTGACGGTTGGGTTGCCGTGGTCCATGCCGAGCGACTTCAAACCGACATCGATGACCGACCAGTTATTGGATTGCGAAATCACGGTGCCCAAGACGAAACAACTCTGTTCGAAAGGCAAAGCGAGTTTGGCGTAGTGGGTGTCCATCAGTGCATAAGAGCCGGCCTGTAACTCGTTGATCTCGGTGTCGTCGTGCATGTCGAAAGTGCCGGTGCCGCCAGCAGAGATAATTTCGCCACCCACGTCTTTTGCGGCGTGTTTTAGCAGTTGCATCGACTCGGCGACACGTTGTTTTCGTTTGTCATGACCATCGACCATCATCAGATGACCCTCGTAGCCCATGACGCCACGCACCGTCATCTTTTTTTTGCGCGCGAAGTCGGCGAGTTGACCAGCGAGTTCCGGGGCGATACCGCATCTTTTTAGACCAACATTGACATCGATCAGCACATCACGCAGCCCGGCACGCTCAGCAGCATTGATCGTGAATTCAGAATCAACGGCGATTGTCACCCGTAGATTTTCTGAAACTTTGGCGAGCGCACTGAGCCTGTCATGATCAACGACTTCATTGGCAAGAAGCAAGTCTTCGCCCACCGTGGCTGCGGCCATGCCGATTATTTCGCGAGGAGTGGCGCACGTAAAAGTTTTATGTCCGTAATGCATTTGTAATTCTGCGAGTTGAGTGCACTTGTGGGCTTTCGTGTGCGGTCGCAATTTTGCACCAGGGTGTCGCTGTGACATCGTTCGCAGGTTTCTATTTAGGGCGTCGAGATCGACGAGCACCGCCGGTGTTGCGAGTTGTGATGTCGTGCGAGGTTGCATATTTTGTGCCGACGGAGAGACTCGAACTCTCACTGGCGGCGTCCTAAGCGCCGTGCCTCTGCCATTGGGCTACGTCGGCCTTGCGTCGTAAGAGTAGTGCTTTGGTCTGCAATTTTGACATAATGTAAACCTTGACTTCATCAACTACGACTCATCAGGGTGCAAAGCGTCAGTTAGATACCTCGGCATTGGCGGGGCAATTGGGTCTTGCCGACAAAATCGTTGACCAGCAAGCGCTTGAAAACAGCATCGCGCTTTGTGCAAAAAACAAAGTTTTTTTGCCGACATTCGCGCAACTCGCTGATCCTTCGAAGATCGATGCTGATTATGCGAAGGGTGTAGACAAAAATGCCCCGGACGCACGAAACTTGTTTCGCGTGCATTGGTACAACAACATGCGCGGCGAGCGTGTGGCGGTGCCAGACCATGTTGTACTGCCGAGCAGTCTGACCGGTATTGAGAGTCCGATCATCGTGATGTTCGGTGATCGGTTTCCGATGATCACCGCGCACAAAGTTTTGGCCGCGTATTCATGTTTGGCGCCACGAGTTATTACCGGGCAGTTCGACCCGGGTCGTCATCGTGCAGTTTGGCCGTCGACTGGCAATTATGCGCGCGGTGGCGTGGCGATAAGTCGGATCATGGGTTCGCGTGGCGTCGCGGTGTTGCCTGCAGGCATGTCAAAAGAAAGATTTGATTGGCTTGACAAATGGGTGAGCGATCCGAGCGATGTTGTGCGCACACCCGGCACCGAAAGCAACGTCAAAGAAATTTACGACGCATGCAACGAAATGAAACTTGATCCAAAGAATTTTATTTTCAATCAGTTCTGTGAGTTCGGCAACCATGCCGGCCACTACGAAGTGACGGGTCGCGCACTGGCGAACGTCTTTGAACATGTCAACAAATCAACCGGTGGCAAGTTGCGACTCGCGGCGTTTACTTCGGCAACTGGTTCGGCGGGCACGATTGGAGCCGGTGACAGGCTTAAAGATGATTACGGTACAAAAATTGTTGCAGTTGAGGCACTCGAGTGCCCGACGATGCTTGAGAATGGTTTTGGAGAGCACAACATTCAGGGCATCGGCGACAAACACATACCGTTGATTCACAACGTGATGAACACCGATGTTGTCGTTGCCGTTTCAGATCGAGCGACCGATGAACTTGACGTGATGTTCAACACTGATGCTGGTTGCAGATATTTGGCAGAACGAAAAGGTGTGCCTGTAGAAATCGTCGAGACGCTGACTCATTTTGGTTTTTCGGCGATTTGCAACGTGATCGCGGCGATCAAGACGGCGAAATTGCTCGGGCTGGGCGAGAATGATGCATTAATCACGATCGCTACTGACGGCGGGGATCTTTATCCGAGTGAGAGAGTCAAAACTTTGAGCCGCAGATTCAACGATTCGTTTACCGAGATTGACGCAGCAGAAGTTTTTGCCGAGCACCTTGGCACGGTCGGTACCAACGCGATGATTGATTGCACCGAACTGGATCGCACGCGAATTTTTAATCTTGGCTATTACACCTGGGTCGAACAACAAGGCACACCGCTCGAAGTGTTTGAAGCTCGCCGCTCGCAGTCGTTCTGGCGAGACTTGAGAAAATATTTGCCGATTTGGGATGACCTCATCGGCGAATTTAATCGTCGTGTTGCCGCCAAAAATTAGTTGACAGTGGCGGTATCGCAGCCGTGAACGCGCAGCCGCCCGTCGTAACTGGTTGGAGATGTTCGGCGTGTGAAACCCGAGTTTCGATTAGCCAGGTTTTTTCGTGGCGATGCCCGAACTCGAGTCAAACCGACCGTCACCACGTGCTGGAGATCGAAAACGCGATCGCCCCGTTGCGCTCGACTGGCGATGCGAACCCGTTCGTGGCGTTTCAGCGATATTTGGCTTGGGATGCGTTCGCCGCGAACTTGGGTCTCGAATTTGAATCACGCACGAAAATTATTCGGGATCTTGACGATGCCGTTGCCAAAGTTGCAGGTACGGGTTTTCGTACGACGCCTTTTTTGCGCAACGATGAACTGAGTAAGTCTCTGCATTTTACCGAGCAGGGTGGCGTGTGGATCAAAGATGAAACACATAACGTCGCCGGCTCGCAAAAAGCGCGACATTTGTTTGCCCAGTTGTTGCATCTGATTGCCGTCGAACATGTGGGTCGAGCGCCGTGGCGGAGTCAAAGTGAACGACCACAACTGGCGATTGCGTCGTGTGGCAACGCGGCGATTGCAGCCAGCACGCTGGCACGTGCAGTCAACTGGCCGATTCAAGTATTCGTGCCTGAGTACTCTGATGCGGCGACGATCAAGATATTGAACTCGTTGAATGCAAACACCGTGCGATGCGCGAGAGTCGCGACTGATCCGCCTGGTGATCCATGCGTATATAGATTTCGCGAAGCGATTTCGTCTGGTGCGATTCCGTTTGGGGTGCAGGGGCCGGAAAACGCTTGGTGCCTAGATGGTGGTCGCACGATTGGTTGGGAGATGGCGGTTGTGGCCGAAGATCTTGACGGTGCTTTGTTCAGCCGAATGTTCGTGCAGGCAGGTGGTGGCGCGTTTGCGACTTGTGCGGCGAACGGCTTTTTCGCAGGCGCGACAAAACCAAAAGTGCACGCGGTGCAGACCGAAGGATGCGCCCCGTTGGCTCGCGCATTTTTGATCGCACAAAAAACGGGTGGAGCGCGCAACGCGGGTTCTCGCTGGTCGCAGTGCATGTGGCCGTGGGAAACGACACCGAGTTCAATCGCCGACGGAATTTTGGACGACGAGACTTATGACTGGATCGGTGCCTGCAATGCGATGGTCGACAGTGGCGGTTGGCCGGTTGTTGCGAGCGAAGCACAGGTGCACGAGAGTTTTGAGCTGGCGCATCGTGTGACAAATGTTGATGTCAGCCCGACCGGGGCGGCGGGGCTTGCGGGATTGTTGGCGATTCGCCAAGAAATCGCCGACGATGAGCGTGTGATAATTATTTTTAGTGGCGTCCGTCGGCAATAGTTGTGCGCGCACTAGCCTGCAAGGCATGTCAAATATTCTTCCTGTAGCCCTCGAGGGCGGATTCGATTCCCGCAGTGATATTTTTGTGCGACTGCTCAAGAGTCGCGTGGTCATGCTCGGCACCGATGTCAATGACGAGATCGCCAACCAAGTCTGTGCGCAGTTGTTGTTTCTTGAGGGTGAAGACCCGAAGGCCGACATTTGGCTATATATAAACAGTCCAGGCGGTTCGGTGACTGCCGGAATGGCGATTTACGACACGATGCAATTCGTATCGTGCGATGTAGCGACCGTGTGCCTGGGTCTTGCGGCTTCGATGGGCCAGTTCTTGTTGACCGCGGGTGCGGCTGGCAAGCGATATACGTTGCCAAATGCGCGGATCATGATGCACCAACCATTGGCTGGTTTGCGTGGCCAAGCGTCGGACATCGCGATTCAAGCCGAGCAACTTGCTTACACGAAGTTGAGCATGGCAAAACTTACTGCGCATCACTCGGGTCGAAAACTCGAAGAGATTCAAGCCGACTCAGAGCGAGATCGTTGGTTCACCGCCGAGCAGGCGCGCGATTATGGTTTGGTTGACAAAGTGATCGTCAAGCGTGGAGAAATTCGCTAGCAATTGTTCGCTAGTTAATAACAGTCGTTACGGGGTCGGTCCGACATTGAGCCCGGTCGAGATGTCGACTCCGCAAGTTTCGCGTATCCATTTTGCTGCAGCGCCGGCCGCTTTTTCTGTGGAGTAAGACATGTCGATCACGGTCTGCACGCTCTCGGCATCGTTGGGGTTGGCGCGAGATGCGACGGTTAGAAGTTCGGTCAGCGACTTCCAGTCTTCTTCGATCTCCAACGGCGCAACTTTGCCCAGTCGTTTGTAGCGATCAAGCATTTGCGAAACTTCGGCTGCCGTTGCCGACGGCTGAGTTATCGCTGGCACTTCTAGAGCCAGTTGTCGACAGAAGTTTGTCGCGGTTCGCGGCGTTTCGGCGCAAGAACCAGCGGCAGTCGCCAGTGCAAGGGCTGTCACAATCGCGATA
>CAMBWL010000072.1 GCA_945871625.1 Bifidobacterium breve | reverse complement strand
TGCAATCGTAGATGATTGTCTGGGCAATACGATAACTCGGTGCTCAAAATTAGCCGTCGCAGGTTTATTTATGGATCAGTTTCCGCGCTCGGTTTCGGTTCGGCAGTGACGTCACTTCTCGCTTGTGGTTCGACAGTTTCGCCGACTAGCCAGGCGCTGCCAGACGGCGTGCAACTCGTGCAGCGATTTCCGCAGATTTTGGTGCCAGGCGAAGTGCGACTACCAATTTCGTTGGCGCAACAGTCGGGCATCATCACGACCAATAGCGATTTTAAATTCCCCCGAACACTCACGGCAAAAATTGTGGATCTCTCAACCGACGAAGTAATTAACGAAGATATAAGCGTTGATCTGCATGGCGTCGAAATTGCTAATCCTTATTATCCGTTTCGAACGAACATCGACAAGCCAGGCAATTATTTGTTGATCGTCGATGGTGGCCCGCAAGATGGTGCGGCGTTCAGCGTGCTCGAGCGTGACCAAGTGCTCCTGCCTAAAGTTGGCGACATGTTGCCTAGATTCGACACGCCGACTTTCGACGACGCACGCGACGTCGATCCAATCTGCACACGGCTACCCAAGCCATGCCCGTTTCACGAACTCACGCTCACCGAAGCGTTGCAACTTAAAAAACCGGTCGCGTATTTGGTTGGTACGCCTGCTCATTGTTCAACTGGCACTTGTACGCCCGCGTTGAACCAATTAATCGGCGTGGCAAGATCTCTCGGTGATCGCGCGGCGTTCGTGCATGCCGAGGTCTACACCGATGACACAGCAACAGTTGTTGCACCAGCAGTAAAAGCGTTCGCAATGACTTTTGAGCCGGCGTTGTTCATCGTCGACGTCAACTCAAAAATCATCGAGCGACTCGACGCCGTGTTCGACACGAAAGAAATAACCGAAGCGCTGGCGCGCGCTGGTGTCGCGGCTAGTTAAGTACTACTCAATTCAGCTGAAGCTTTGACCACAACCGCAACTGCGTGACGCATTCGGGTTGGTGATCTTGAAACCAGCATCTTGCAAACCGTCGTTATAGTCGAGGTTCGCACCTTCGAGCAGTTGCAACGACGCCGGGTCGACAACAACTTTCACTTCACCGAAAGTCTTGACAACGTCGTCGGCGGCAAATTCGCCGTCAAAAAACATCTCATATGAATAGCCCGAGCATCCACCAGGTCGAACTGCAACGCGCAACGCGAGATCGGTCGCATTCTCAGACTCAAGAAGTTGCTTAACTTTGACTGCTGCTTTGTCTGTCAGGGTGATCATTTAATGGTCTCCGTTTTAGTTAGTGAAACTTGAGTCAAGACTACCGTCTGGGGCATTAGTCAGTCGTGTCAGGTAGTTTTATATATATGACTGCTCGCCGCGTGCAGCCCCCAACGCCCGCCGAAGTTACCAATTTGCTGCGCGCCGTTATTGACCCCGAACTTGGTGACAACATCGTCGACCTTGGCATGGCGACTGGGGTCACAGTCTCAAACGAGGGCCTCGTCACGATCGGCATCAAACTCACGATCAAGGGCTGTCCGTTACGTGTGCAAATCAAAAACGATGTCGAGTCACGTGTGACAACGCACCCGGGTGTTACAAAAGTAAAAATTGATTGGGGCGAAATGGATGCCGATGAGCGTTCGGCAGTCATGACCCGCGCCAGATGGAACGCCAAAGAAAATGCGCCAGCGACTCAGATTCCGCTCAACACTCGTATCTTGGCGATCGCCAGCGGCAAGGGTGGCGTCGGCAAAAGTTCTGTCACTGTAAACCTCGCTGCTGCACTCGCCAACCAAGGCTTCACAGTCGGTGTTTTAGATGCCGACATCTGGGGATTCTCGGTGCCGCGAATGTTGAACATGTCAGATCGCCTTGAAGCCAAACTTGTTAGTGGCAGCGACAAACCAAAGATGATTCCAAACGAGCGTGTAATCGGCAAAGGTTTGTTGAAAGTCGTCAGCACGGGCATGCTTGTCGAAGACGAAAGCACCGCGCTGATGTGGCGTGGATTGATGCTGACAAAAGCCGTCGAACAATTCTTGAAAGATGTGCACTGGGGCGAACTTGATTATCTGTTGATCGACATGCCGCCGGGTACGGGCGATGTGCAGATGGGTTTGGCGCGAATGTTGCCACGTACTGATTTAATTATCGTCACTACACCCGCAGTGTCGGCACAGAAAGTTGCAATTCGCGCCGCCGATATGGCGCGGCGCAGTTTCTTGCGCATCGCCGGCGTGATCGAAAATATGAGCGCATTCACTTGCGAGCACGGCACTAGTTATCCATTATTTGGTGCTGGTGGCGGACAAAACCTGGCCACCGAAATTGGTTCTGAATTACTTGGTCAAATTCCGATTGAAAGCGACGTCAGTCATGGCAGCGACAATGGCGAACCAGTTGCGATCGCTGGTGCTGGTATTGCTGCCGAAGTGTTTCGCGATATTGCCAAGAAAATCATTCAGCAGACCGTGCCCGTCAACGAAATGGCCGGATGCTCAGCCCGCATGCTCGAGAGCGTCGCCCTCGCACTCGGTGAAAAACCCGCAAAGAGCAATCAGAACTAACAATTAATAGTTGGGGTCGCCGGGCATAATCACTCCGATGACTTTGCCGTCGTCGTTTGTGCGCAGGCGAGGCAAAATCGCCACGGGGTTTGAAACTTTCTTTGCCGCCGCCAACACTTCTGCGCTCGTGTCGTAACTCGCCAAGAATTTTAAGTTCTCAGAAGTCGGCGGCCACATCGCCAACTCGCCACGCGCAAGTTTGTCGAGCGCCACTTGCGGCTTGACCCACAAACTCGCGATTGTTTCTTGCGAATCATGCAGCGGCTCTTGTGACTCTGGGGCATCGGCGACAAAAAAACGTGTGTCAAATCTTCGCGCCTCACCAACTGGGGTGATCCAGTGACTGACATAGTGAATCGAACCAGTGACGAGTCGCAAACTCTCGCGCTGACATAGTTCGATCATGTTCAACGAAGAGTCGTGCACACTGCGGCGTGCGCGTGCAAAGCGATCTTGTGTTGCGTCGTCATCAAACGCAACGGTGCGATTTGTCTTCGTATCGCGGGCGAGCAACACCCCGGCTTCTTCAAAACATTCGCGAATCGCCGCCACCCAATAGGCGAGACCGCCACTTGGTATCTGCAAAATTGCGCTCGCGTTATCGTCGTTCAGTCCATCACAGAAGGGCTCGAGTGCCTCGGCGCCGTCGGTCGCATCGACTTTGCCCCCAGGAAACACGTACATCCCACCGGCAAATGCAGCGCCATACGTGCGTTGCAACATAAAAACTTCAAAGCCATCATCGACATCGCGAATCAACATCACGGTTGCTGCCGGTCGCAATGCGGATTTATCCTCAGCAGAGGATCTTTGGTCGGCGCCAAAATTTGTCACGTCAAGATAGTACGACCAGCCAGAACTGCGAATCGCATTGAAAAACTTGGGCGCTTCACTCGCAGTTCGGCGATAGGTTCAAAGCAATGAATCGCGTGTCGGTCGACACTGCGGGGCGTCCACCTTCGGTGGATGCGCTCGCACGAGAGCTATCGCTCAGTCATTCGTTGCCACATGCTTTGCTCGTCGACTTTGCTCGTCGCGCCATTGCTGAAAAGCCATCAGAAGCAAAGAAACTCGCCGACAAACTCGCCGACGATTTCGAACGAAGTTTGTTGCGAGATGTCATCAATGCGACGGGTGTTTTGTTGCACACCAATCTGGGTCGTGCACCAGTGGCGATGCAAACATCAAATCGTGCTTCAAATCTCGAGCTGAACATGGCAACGGGTGAGCGTGGTTCGCGTCAGGCGACTGTTGGCAAGTTGCTCGCGCTCTTGTGTGGCGCCGAGTCGGCAATCGTCGTCAACAACAACGCTGCTGCGGTGCTGTTGGTTGTTGCAGCGTTGGCGAACTCGCGCGATGTTGCGGTTTCGCGTGGCGAGAGCGTCGAGATCGGTGGCAACTTTCGTATCCCCGAAGTCACCGAGCAGTCGGGAGCAAGACTTGTGGACGTCGGCACGACCAATCGCACAAGATTGCGCGACTACAAAAAAGCGATCGATAAACGCGGCAACGATATTGCACTCGTGCTCAAGGTGCATCCGTCGAATTATCGCGTATCTGGTTTCGTTGAAGACACACCAGTCCGCGAACTCGCAACATTGTCGGTGCCCGTTGCCGTAGATATCGGCTCAGGTTTAATCGACAACACTTGTCCGTGGCTAGAGTCGCGCGCACCGAGTTGGTTGAGCAACGAACCTGCCGCACGGCAGTCGATCAACGACGGTGCAGCATTGGTGATGTTCAGTGGCGACAAACTTTTTGGTGGTCCGCAGTGTGGCGTGATCATTGGTCGAGCAGATCTCGTCGAGGCTTGCTCGCAACATCCGCTTGCGCGTGCGTTGCGGCCCGGATCAACGACGATGTTGGCAATGCAGAGTCTGGCTATGTCGTATCTCGGTCGTACGGCGACCAAAGATATTGCATTCTGGAAGATGGCCACGATTTCAACTTCAGATCTGCAACTACGTGCTGAAAAAATCGTCGCAGCTGCAAAAACTGGTGAAGTATGCGCGCTCGATTCGATACCAGGTGCGGGGTCGGCGCCTGGCGCAACTATCGCCTCAATTGGGGTCGTCGTCAATGGCGACTATTTAACGAGATTGCGGATGAACGAAACGCCGATTATTGCTCGTGTCAAAGACAACAAAACTTTTCTCGATCTACGCACGATTCAGCCAGATGACGACGAAATAGTCGTTCAGGCTCTGCGCCAACTTGCAGAATAATTCTTCATGACTGTTATCGCTACGGCGGGCCATGTTGACCACGGCAAGTCGTCGCTTGTTCGAGCACTAACAGGCACAGACCCCGATAGGTGGGAAGAAGAAAAGCGTCGAGGAATGACGATTGATCTTGGGTTTGCACACACAGTTTTGCCGTCTGGGGCAACCGCAAGTTTTATTGATGTGCCGGGACACATTCGTTTTTTGCGCAATATGTTGGCTGGGGTTGGTGCAATTGACGCATGTGTTTTAGTCGTTGACGCCAAAGAAGGATGGATGCCCCAAACCGAAGAACATTTTCAGATTTTGAAACTTCTCGGTCTGAATCATGGGGTCATTGCCCTGACCAAAGTTGATCTAGTAGATGCCGAACTTGCAACCGTTCGTCGCGACGAAATTAAGACAAAACTCTGCGATTCGTTTTTAAGCGGCGCACCGATTATCGGTGTCTCCGTGGTGGCATCGAC
>CAMBWL010000071.1 GCA_945871625.1 Bifidobacterium breve | reverse complement strand
GCCAAAGGTTTGGCTGCATCGCCTGGTGCGGCGGTTGGCAAAGTTTATTTCACTGCTGATGATGCCGAAGCTGCCGCCAAGAATGGTGAGGCGGTTATTTTGGTGCGCAGCGAGACGAGCCCAGAAGACGTGCACGGCATGATGGTGGCGAAAGGAATTTTGACCTCACGCGGTGGACTCGTGAGTCATGCTGCCGTTGTCGCGCGCGGTTGGGGAACGCCGGCTGTTGTCGGTGCCGATGCGGTGCAGATCGACGGCAAAATGTTTCGCGCAGGCGATGTCGTCGTGCGTGAAGGAGATGTAATTTCTCTCGACGGCACGACCGGCGAAGTGATGCTTGGGGCGATGCAGTTGACCGAGGCTGAACCGACCAAAGAGTTTCAGACGATTCTCAAATGGGCCGACGAGTTTCGCAAAGGCAAACTTGCGGTGCGAGCGAATGCCGACACCGCCGAAGATGCGTTGAAGGCGCGCGAATACGGCGCGGAAGGCATTGGTCTTTGTCGCACCGAGCACATGTTCTTGGCGCCGGATCGGTTGCCTGTTGTGCGTCGAATGATTTTGGCGAGTTCGCCGGCTGAAGAAGCCGCCGCGCTCGAAGAGTTGCGTGTCGTGCAAAAGGAAGACTTTGCTTCGTTGTTGCGTGCAATGTCTGGTTTGCCCGTGACCGTGCGATTGTTGGACCCACCATTGCACGAGTTTTTGCCGAATGTCGACGAACTCGAGATTAAGGCGGCGACTACCGGTCTTGACGAGCAAGAGCGCAAGTTGTTGCGCGCGGCGCACGATTGGTCAGAGGTTAATCCAATGCTCGGAACCCGTGGTGTGCGACTTGGTGTGATCAAGCCTGGTCTATATGCGATGCAG
Source organism: Bifidobacterium breve (assembly GCA_945871625.1). Classification (GTDB taxonomy): domain Bacteria; phylum Actinomycetota; class Acidimicrobiia; order Acidimicrobiales; family Ilumatobacteraceae; genus BACL27. The sequence continues at coordinate 4,400 of CAMBWL010000071.1, read as the reverse complement.
GTGCGTGCGTTGATGCAGGCTGCTGACCAGGTTGCCGATGAAGGATACGAGCCTGTTGTCGAAGTGATGATTCCGCTGACGGTGACGCGTGAAGAGTTGGCGTTGGCCCGATCGTGGGTTGAGGGCGTGTTGTTCGAACACTCGACGCGATTGAAAGACAAGGCTGGGCGAGTCGGTAAGCGGGGCTTGCGTAGCAAAAAGATTTCTCGACCAAAAGTCACTATCGGCACGATGATCGAGACGCCGCGCGCGGCTTTGCGTGCAGATGAGTTGGCTGAATATGCCGATTTCTTTAGTTTCGGCACCAACGACTTGACGCAGATGACTTTTGGTTTTTCGCGCGACGATGTCGAGAGCCGAATGATGCCCGCGTATCTTGAGGCTGGTCTGCTGAAGCGAAATCCGTTCGAGACGATTGACCAGACGGGTGTCGGTGAACTTGTCGAGATTGCCGCAAAGCGTGGTCGCAAGGCCAAGCGCAAGTTGAAACTTGGCGTTTGCGGTGAACATGGTGGCGACCCAGAGTCGATCGCATTGTTCTATCGCGCGGGGCTTGACTATGTTTCGTGCTCGCCATATCGCATTCCGATTGCGCGTCTCTCGGCTGCTCAATCGATAATTGGTGGCCTGAAAACCGAAACCAAATAAATAGACATATTTCACCTTGTCGAGTGTTTGAGTCTCGGTAGGGGAATGGATTAGAGTATGCGTATAGCCCGACTTGCCGATTGGTAAGCGATCATCGGGGGAAGTAAAACCGAAACAAATGTTTCTGGTTCATCACCCGAAAGGTCAGGCAAGTTACACATGATGAATATGTTGTTCGCGGCAAGCACAGGGAACGAAAATTTCGTAGATGTAGTGGTCCCATCGTGGGGTTGGCCGATGTTGCTGGTCGTTATCGCCGGCGCCCTGATGATCGACCTTTTGGTTTTTCACCGCAAAGCCCATGTCATTGGCATTCGCGAGGCTGCAATTGAAAGTGCCGTCTGGATCGGCCTCGGACTTGCATTTACCGGCGTTATCGCCTGGATGTTTGCGGGACAAGGCGAAGGTGGTTCTTCGGCAATCGAGTATCTCTCGGGCTATTTGATTGAAAAGAGTCTGTCAGTCGACAACGTTTTTGTTTGGGCGATGATTTTTGCGCACTTCAAGGTGCCGCGCGAGTATCAACACCGAACACTATTTTGGGGTATTTTCGGTGCGCTCGTTTTGCGTTTTGTGTTCATTGTTGTCGGTGTCGCAGTGATAACACGCTTTCAATTCTTGCTGCTCGTGTTTGGTATTTTTCTGATCTATACGGGTGTCAAAATCTTCAGGTCGGGCGACGAAGAGAGCGACCCTTCAGAGATGCGCACGATGAAGTTGTTTCGCAGATTCGTGCCATCGGTAGACCACTATGACGGGCAAAAAATGTTCACCAAGGTGAACGGGCATCGTATGGCCACGCCATTGTTGGCGGTGCTTGTCGTGATTGAGATTTCTGACGTGATTTTCGCCGTCGACTCGGTGCCGGCAGTTTTGGCCGTAAGCCGCGAACAGTTCATTGTGTTTGCATCTAATGCCTTCGCAATTCTTGGCCTGCGTGCCCTGTATTTCCTGCTTGCCGACATGCGCGAACGTTTCGTATATATGCCGCACACGATTTCGGTGCTGCTGATTTATGTCGGCGTCAAGATGTCGATTGCAATCTGGTATCACATTCCGGTACCGATTTCGCTTGGCATAATAATCGGCGTTTTAATCGTCGGAATTCTTGCCTCGGTGTGTCACGACCGACGCAAAAGGACCGAATAATACCGATCAACTAGCCTTCGCTCGTGGCGATTGCAGATACAGATATTGAGCGACTACGCGAGACGGTGTCGATTGTCGACACGATCCAAGGTTACGTGCAGTTACGCCGAGTCGGTCGAAACTGGGTCGGGCTTTGTCCGTTTCATGCCGAAAAATCTGGCTCGTTCAATGTGCGTGAAGAGACGCGTCGTTACAAGTGTTTTGGTTGCGGAGCATCAGGGGATGTATTTAAATTTATTCAAGAAATTGAGCACTTGGATTTTGTTGAGGCAATCGAGCACATCGCAGGTAAAGCCGGCTACCAACTGACATATACATCGGGCGGTCAGAGCAAAGACCGACAGCGCTCGAAACAATTGACTGAAATCATGGCGCAAGCAGTCGAGTGGTATCACAACCGACTTTTGACGGCGCCAGATGCGCGTGTCGCCCGCGATTATTTGCGTGAACGCGGGTTGTCGGGTGACGTTGCCCGCGAATTTAAGATTGGTTGGGCGCCAGACGACTGGGACGCGCTGTCTCGCGACATCGGTGTGTCGATTGATTTGTTGCGTGAAACCGGTTTGGGTTTCATCAACAAACGGGGCAAAGCGCAAGATTCGTTTCGGGCACGAGTGATGTTTCCTATTTTTCGTGATTCGGGAGAACCCGTTGCTTTCGGCGGAAGAATTCTGCCGGGCAGTAAAGATCCCGCGAAATATAAGAACTCTCCCGAGACGGCGATCTATGCCAAAAGCAAAACGCTCTACGGCTTGAATTGGGCAAAAGCCGAAATCGTAACCGCCGACGAAGTGATCGTCTGCGAGGGGTACACCGATGTGATTGGTTTTCATCGCAGCGGTGTGCGCCGAGCGGTGGCGACTTGCGGCACCGCGCTAACCGAAGAGCACGTGCGGTTGCTGAAACGATTTGCGAAGAAAGTCGTCTTGGCATTTGACGCGGACAGTGCCGGCCAGGGTGCGGCCGCGCGATTTTATGAGTGGGAGCAGCGCTACAAAGTCGAAGTTGGCGTGGCTCACTTTCCGCAAGGCAAAGATCCTGGTGACTTGGCAAACTCTGACCCGAGTTCATTGGCAAAAGCAGTTGAAACTGCACAACCATTTTTGGGTTTCAGGTTGCAGCGCGTGCTCGACGCCGGTTCGGTGGCATCGCCCGAGGCGCGCTCAAGAACTGCCGAGCAAGCGATGACCGTGATCAACGAGCACCCCGATACGAATGTGCGCAAACTCTATGCAGGTCAAGTCGCTACCCATGTCGGTATCCCGGTTGTTGATTTGGTGAAACTTGCCGAGCGTCGCACACGAAACCCATCTGTGAGCGTGTCTAGTGCCCCGACAAATCGGCGCGGCGAGTCGGCAGAGTTTGTTGTTCTGGCGTTGATGTTTTCTCATTGGGATAAAGTTGCCAACTGGTTGTCTGAAGCGCTGTTTTTCGATGACGTACATCGCCGTGCATATCTCGCTGTGGGGGCTGCGTTCGGTGATGTGAATCAGTCGCTCGAAAATGCCGACCCGGAGGCAAGAGAGGTTTTGGAGCGGGCGGTCGTTGCCGACGTTGATTCGGAGGGCGTGCGCGAAGTATGGAATTTGTTGGCTGCCGCAGTGCGTCGGGAACTTGCACATCGTGTGACTGTGAGCGATCCTGAGCAGATTCGAATTGACCGAGCGGCGAGACTGTTGCTCGAAAATCTTGAATTGCCAAATATGGCAGAATCTTCAGCAGAGCAATTGCTTGGCTGGCTCAACAGCCGAGTAGGAGAGCACGAATGACGACATCTGCAGCCAAAGAATCGGTCGGCAGCGACTCTGTTCGTTTGTACCTCAATGAAATCGGTCAAGTTGGCTTGCTGACGGCAGATGAAGAAAAAGATTTGGGTAAAAAAATAAAAGCCGGGCTTGTTGCACAGGTGAAGCTCAATTCGGCAAACGGTGGTTTAGATTTTGCCGAGCGGCGCAAGTTGCAACGAGTTGCGAAAGACGGCGAAAAAGCCAAAGACCACATGGTGCGCGCGAACCTGCGACTTGTGGTCTCGGTTGCGCGGCGGTACGACAGAAAAGAACTGCAACTAGCCGACTTGATTCAAGAAGGCAATATCGGATTAATGCACGCCGCTGATAAATACGACTATGAGAAGGGTTTCAAGTTTTCGACTTACGCGACGTGGTGGATTCGCCAGTCGATGACGCGTGCGCTGGCAGACCAAGGTCGCAACATTCGCATACCTGGCCACATGATGGAGATTGTTAATCGCGTGCAACGCGCCGAGCGAGATTTGACGGCCGAACTCGGTCGCATGCCGACGCCAGAAGAGGTTGCGGCGCGCAGCAGTTTGACTGTCGAGAAACTACTGGACATCATGCAGTTGGCGATACCGACCACGAGTCTGGATGCACCCGTGGGTTACAACACCGATGACTTAACAGTCGGCGACACGATTGCCAACACTGATGAAAATGATCCAATTAGTTTGACAGAGCGATCTCAACTGCGCGAGGCAGTCGAGAAGACGCTCAAAGATTTGCCCGAACGCGAGCAAGAAATTGTTGCAATGCGTTTTGGCATTGGTGGGTTTGATCGCGTTTATACGCTCGAAGAAGTCGCCG
>CAMBWL010000070.1 GCA_945871625.1 Bifidobacterium breve | reverse complement strand
TGGTCGATTGATAATCGAGGCACAAAAACACGGGAATATTTTGTATGCCGTGCCTGGCTCGCCTCTTGTGCTCGAACACACGGTGCAACTTTTGCTGCAAGACAAATCTGTCACCACGACACTGATTCCGGCGATGAGTTTTCTTGACGCGGCTTGGAGTGCGCTGCAGATCGACCCCGTCGATGCCGGTGTGCGACTAATTGACGGTCATCGTTTTGCTGAACTCGCAGCCGGCGAGACCGGCCCGTTACTTGTGGCTCAGTGTCACGCCAACTGGGTGATGTCGAACATCAAGTTGGCTTACGAATCGGCAAGCGGCGACGAACCCGTCGTGATTTTGCATCACCTCGGTCTTTCTGACCAGAAAATTATTCATACCACTTGGCAGAACATGGACCGTGAAATCGAACCCGATCATTTGACCTCGATTTATATTCCAAAACTTTCAGAACCGATCGCCGGAGAACTCGCCAAGTTGCACAACCTCGCCCGCACTCTGCGCGAACAATGCCCATGGGATGAAAAACAAACCCACGATTCGCTCATCCGTTATCTGATTGAAGAGACTTACGAAGTCGTCGACGCGATCAATGCGCTTGACCCGGCAGACGAGTCGACGGATGAAAAATTTATCGAAGAACTTGGAGACCTGCTTTACCAAGTCGAATTTCACGCAACGATCGCCGAACAACAAGGGCGCTTCAGCATCGCCGATGTAGCCCGTTCAATTCATGACAAACTGGTTCGTCGTCACCCGCATGTGTTTGGCGATGTGAACGCCGACTCAGCCGAAGAAGTTGTCTCAAATTGGGATGCGATCAAGCAACAGGAACGCGGCGACGTGACTGAAAAATCAGTTTTTGATGGTGTCGCAACTTCCGCGCCATCGCTGATGTATTCGACCAAAGTACAAAAGCGTGCGGCAGAGTTTGGTTTTGACTGGCCCGACAGCAAAGGTGCTTCAGCCAAGATCACCGAAGAACTCGTCGAATTGAGCAACGCAATAAAACAAGACAGTAAATCCAAAGAAGTTGCCCTCGAACTCGGCGATGTGTTGTTCAGTGTCGTCAACTTGTCGCGCCATCTGGGCATCGACGCCGAAACTGCCCTGCGCTCGGCCGCCGACAAATTTCGCCGCAGATTCGAATCTGTGGTTGCACTTGCCGAACAACGCAACTTGAAACTCAAAGATTGCTCGCTCGCCCAACTTGACGAACTATGGGAAGACGTCAAACGGCACCAATTAAAATAGACGGTCGCTTGACGACACTAAGGTAGAAGCCGATGGCGCCGATTAAAAAAGTTCATGCCCGAGAAGTGCTCGATTCGCGCGGCAACCCAACGGTTGAAGTTGAGATAACTCTCGTGTCTGGGGCGTTTGGCCGAGCCATTGTGCCTTCGGGTGCTTCAACTGGCGAGCATGAAGCCGTCGAATTGCGTGATGGCTCTTCGCGATACTCGGGCAAAGGTGTTTCGAACGCCGTAAATAACGTCAACACCGAAATTGCCAAAGAGATAGTTGGTCTTGATGCTGCCGACCAGAAATCTCTGGATCACAAATTGATTGCGCTCGACAACACCGAAAACAAATCCCGACTTGGTGCTAATGCAATGCTGGGCGTCAGCCTTGCCAATGCGCATGCTGCGGCATCCGACAAAAAACTTCCGCTTTACAAATCAATTGGTGGTGACAAAGCCGTGACGATGCCCGTGCCGATGATGAATGTGCTGAATGGCGGTGTTCACGCCGATAACAACATTGACTTGCAAGAGTTCATGATCATGCCGATCGGTGCAACAAGTTTCAGCCAGGCTTTGCAGTGGGGCGTCGAGACGTACCACACTCTTAAGTCGCTGCTCAAGGCCAAAGGTTTGTCGACTGCGGTCGGCGACGAAGGTGGCTTTGCGCCGGATCTTGCGAATAACGAGTCGGCTATCGAGTTCTTGGTTGAGGCAATTGCTAAGGCGGGTTTTAAACCTGGCAAAGATATTTCAATCGCGCTCGACCCAGCAATGAGCGAAGTTTATAAAGATTCTCGTTATCACTTGGCTGGTGAAAACAAAGTTTTGACCAGCGACGAACTTGTTTCATGGTGGTTGCAACTAGTTGGTCGATACCCGATCGTTTCGATTGAAGATGGCATGGCTGAAAACGACTGGGATGGATGGAGTGCGATTTCGAGCGCCTTGGGTTCGCGAGTACAGCTTGTTGGCGATGATGTCTTCGTGACCAACCCCAGGCGACTGCAACTTGGTATCGATAAAAAAATTGCCAACAGCGTGTTGATCAAGGTCAACCAGATCGGCACACTCACCGAGACGCTCGACACCGTCGGGTTGGCAAATGCAAACGGCTATGCCAGTGTGATGAGTCACCGCAGCGGCGAAACCGAAGACTCGACGATTGCCGACCTTGCCGTGGCGACAAATTGTGGACAAATTAAAACTGGTGCGCCAGCACGAAGTGACAGAGTCGCGAAATATAACCAGCTATTGCGCATTGAGCAGCACCTTGGTTCCCACGCCAAATACCCAACATTGTTCGGGCACTCCACCAAATAACGCACTTCGCAAGCTTGCGGAGGGCAGAATAGATAGATGAGTACGACCACTGAAACGCGCTTTGCCGGCGGTCGTCGAAGCAGGTTTGCAATCGTGCCAGTTGGGGCGTTGTTCATCGGCGCCGTCTCACTCGCCTTGTTCGTGATACCGATGCGCACTTGGACAAGTCAACGCTCGGCTGTTGCCGAAAAAAATGAGCAGTTCGCCGCATTTGAAGACATCAACGACTCGCTACAAGACGAAGTCGATGTTTTGAAAACTCCACAAGGAATGCAAGAAGCAATCAGATCACAGCTGGGTTACTTGCTGCCGAGCGAAAAGCGTGTGCCGATGCTAGTTGTGCCGAATGCGACAGCCGATCTGCCAGATCAATGGCCCTACACGGTTGTGACCAACATTTTGCAAGTGCGCTTGGCGCAGGCAATACGCAATAGCGGCATTGAAATTTTGAATCCGCTTCAGCCGTAAGCGACGAAATCATATAGATTCAGGCTGCTGAATTACTGAGAGGAAACTGTGGCTGGAAGCGTTCTGGGTAATCGAGTCTTACGCAAAGAAGACCCAAAATTTTTGACGTCTGGTGGCAAGTACATCGAAGACCTGAACGATGAGCCGCTCTTTGCTGGCGCACTTCATGTCACGTATGTCAGATCAATAGTTGCCCACGCAAAAATCACCAAGATTGATTTGTCCGATTGTAAAACTTCACCTGGTGTCGTCGCTGTTTTCACTGCGCAAGATCTTGGACTTGAAGAAGAGCCATCAAATTTTAATGCTGCGGCCAAGCGTGCACATTTGGCGATCGGCAAAGTGCGCTGGGTCGGAGAACTCGTCGCCGCAGTCGTCACCCAGCGACCTGATCAAGGCGAAGATGCAATTGAGAAAGCGATCGTTGAATACGAAACTCTTGAACCGCTGATCGACCTTGAGCAAGCGATGACGAGCAAGACACTTATTTATGAAGGGTGCGGCACGAACATTGTTATGGGCACCGTCGAGATGGGCATGCCCGACAACACAGGCGACGAGTTATTTAAAGACTGCGAAGTTGTCGTTAAGGGTCGTTTCATGAACCAGCGAGTCGCACCTTGCCCATTAGAAGCTCGCGGTTCTGCCGCAACTTGGCTCGATGGTCGACTAATTCAATGGATCTCAACGCAACACGCCCAAGGTGTGCGGGACGAAGTTGCCAAAGCCAACAAGATCGACGCCGAAAAAATTCGTATCATCACACCAGATGTGGGCGGCGGTTTCGGCGCGAAAATCAGCGCATACTCAGAAGAACTTCTTCTCGGCAATATTTCAAAGCATCTTGGCAAACCAGTGCGCTGGCGCGAAACGCGCAGTGAGTCAATGATCAGTTTGGGTCACGGGCGAGCCCAGTTGCAATACATCACTATCGGCGGCACCAAAGCAGGTCGTGTTACTGCATATCAGTTGAATGCAATTCAAGACTCTGGTGGCTGGGTTGAGGTTGGCACGGTGCTCGCCCCGTTTATGACTCGCCCAATGTCGCAGGGTGTTTATGACATTGAAAAAATCGAATGCCGAACCACTTCAGTAGTCACCAACACGACTCCGATTGTCGCCTATCGAGGCGCTGGTCGACCAGAAGCGACAGCAGCAATCGAACGAGCAATGGATTTATTTGCCGCTGAAATCGGCAAAGACCCCGCCGAAGTTCGCCGCATGAACCTGATTCCAAAATTCATGCAGCCATACCAAACAAAAATTGGTCATACATATGATGTTGGCGACTACAGTGCTGCGCTCGACAAGGCAATGGATGTAGCGAAATATTCTGAGGCACGCGCCGAGCAAGCCGAGCGTCGCAAACGCGGCGACAAAGTGCAACTTGGCATTGGTGTGAGCGTCTATGTCGAAGTCACAGGTGGCGTCGACCCGAAACATGAACACGCCAAAATAAATATTTTGCCGAATGGTCGAGCAGTCGTGTACACAGGCACCTCACCACACGGTCAAGGACATGTAACTTCGTGGGCGATGATCGCCAGCAGTGAAACTGGCATCGACATCGAAGACATTGACGTCGTCTGGGGCGATACTGACTTAGTGCCGAGTGGCGGTGGCACGATGGGTTCACGCTCTTTGCAACAAGGTGGTGCCGCTGTGCAGAAAGTTTCGATTGAACTCGTCGACCAAGCACGCAAACTCGCCGCGCAGTTGCTTGAAGCCAACGAAAACGACATCGTGCTCGACAAAACAACGGGCGCTTTTTATGTTGCAGGCACACCTTCAATTTCTAAATCTTGGTCTGATGTCGCAAAAACTGCAGATGCCAAAACTGGCCTTACTCACGATGGTATTTTCGTCGCAAGTTCGGCGACGTTTCCGTTTGGTGCACACATCGCGATCGTTGAAGTCGACACCGAAACGGGTCAAGTGAAACACCGTCGTCATATCGCCTGTGATGATGCCGGCAAAGTTGTTAATCCGTTGATACTTGACGGCCAGATTCATGGCGGTATCGCCCAGGGCACGGCTCAAGCGCTGCTCGAAGAGTTTCGCTACGACAGCGACGGCAACCCATTGACAACCAATTTCACTGAATATACATTTATTTCGGCGGTCGAATTGCCGAGTATCGAAGTCGTACACATGGAGACGCCGACATTTGTCAACCCACTCGGCGCAAAAGGCATCGGCGAATCAGGCACGATCGGCTCGACGCCAGCAGTGCAATCAGCAGTGATTGATGC
>CAMBWL010000069.1 GCA_945871625.1 Bifidobacterium breve | reverse complement strand
TGTCGTTGCAGCGGCTTCGACTGCTGCGAACAACTCTTCGCTGTAGTCGAGCACTGGTGTGTATTTGAGCGGCTCAATTGATCCACGAGTGGCAATCACGCTGGCGACAAGTTGTCGTTGCAGTTTGATTGACTCTTTGATGAATTGCTTTGATGCTTCAAGCCCGCTGGCAATAACTTCTTCGGTCACTTTCGGTGCGCCATCTGCGTAGTAGGTGAAACTTTTTTCTGTTCCGCCTGCTTCAACCATCATCACGGCGACATCGCCGCTGTCAAGTTCCCGACCTGCGACTACGAGTTCGAATGTCGACTGCTCGCCTTCTTCGAATGTCGGGTGGGCGATCCATGAGCCTTCTTGGCTGAATGCCAAGCGCACGGCGCCAATTGGTCCATCAAATGGAATGCCAGAGATCATGAACGAGGCTGACGCCGCGTTGATCGCCAACACATCGTGCGGGTTCACTTGGTCGGCACCAATCACGGTGATCACGACTTGAGTTTCGTTGCGATAGCCGTCTGGGAAGGCTGGTCGCAATGGACGATCGGTCAAACGACAGGTGAGAATTGCCTGCTGACTTGGTCGTCCTTCACGACGAAAGAACGAACCGGGGATTTTTCCGGCCGCATATGCGCGCTCTTCGACATCGACTGTCAACGGAAAAAAGTCGATTCCGTCACGAACGCCCTTGGCGGCGTTTGCCGTGGCAAGAACTGTCGTCTTGCCGATTTTCGCTACTACTGCACCTTGCGATTGCAAAGCGAACTTACCCGTCTCAAATGAGAGAGTTTTTTCGGTGCCTGAAACTGCACCGCTTACTGAAATGGCCTCGGCCATGATTATTCCTTTCGTGTCTGCGCCGTTTATTTACGGAGCCACAGACTTATGTGCCGAACAAATTGTCGGTTCCCAGTTGGAAACCTCGCAAACTTTCTTGCAGCCTGCGAAATACTCAACTGACAACCAACTTTATTATGTTCGTTGGTTATGTTTTTTCTATTTATTAATTTGAAACTGATTAACGACGCAAGTCAAGCGACTCAAGAAGTTTTCGATACTTCTCGATGTCATTTGCACGAACATAGTCAAGCATTCGGCGACGACGACCAACCATCATCAACAGGCCACGACGTGAGTGGTGGTCCTTAACATGGCTCTTCAAATGCTCGGTGAGACTGTTAATGCGCTCAGTGAGAAGTGCAATTTGTACTTCTGGTGAACCGGAGTCTTTTGCGTGCTGTCCGTGTTTGCTGATTACGTCTTTTGTTGGACTAATCGCCATTTCTTTTCTGCCTTTCGAATTCTCTCGATCTGACGCTGCACTCGCAGGCCCTTGAGAGATCTGGTCGCCCCGACCTTTTGGTCGTTGGCATCGCACCCGAGGTATTAGCCCAAGCGGACCCCTCCAATCTACGGCGCTTCACCGACGAAACCACCCGCCATGAAGGCATCCATATAAGTAGTCTCAAATGGCGTGTTCACTGGCATCGTTGAAGAACTTGGCAAGGTCGCCGACCTAAATGGTTCGCGTCTGCGAATCTCGGCGCAAACCGTGTTGGAAGGTTCAAAAATCGGCTCGTCAATCGCCGTAAACGGATGCTGTCTGACCGTCGTCGAAATCGACAAAAATTCGTGGATGACCGATGTCAGCGATGAAACATTCTCGCGCACAAATCTTGGCGCGCTGAAAATCGGCGACGTCGTCAACCTCGAACGCCCGATGGCCCTCGGTGATCGCCTCGGTGGACATTTAGTTTTGGGGCATGTCGACAGCGTCGGCGAGATTGTCGCCCCGGCACCAAACTTGGTCGTGCGCATACCTGGCGACTTGATGCACTTGATCGTCGAGAAAGGTTCGGTAACAGTTGACGGCATCAGTCTGACCGCGTTTAATTTGACCGCCGATACTTTTACCGTCGCAGTGATTCCCCATACTGAGCAAGTCACGACTCTGAGCGTGCGCAAAGTTGGCGACAAAGTGAACATTGAAATGGACATGCTGGCCAAACACATCGAACGGATGAACCCGACAGCTACCAAACCAACTCGCACCAAAAAATGGTGGCGACGATGAGCGAGTCCAAAAACCCCAACGACCTCAACGACCTGCGAAAAAAGATCGATCAAATAGACGCGGCGATTGTTGGTCTACTTGCAGAACGCATGGCTGTATGCAAGACCGTTGCCGCGGTCAAAGCCGAGACTGCCACTGCAGTGATGCAACCCCAGCGAGTGCGAGAAGTTCTGAACCTGCGCCGACAATGGGCAATCGACAAGGATGTCGATCCAGATTTCACCGAACAGCTGTTTCGCATTTTGCTGGCCGAGACACATCGCATTGAAATTGCCGAAGTCCGCACAGAACCTGCGCCGACCAAGAGTGCCGATGCGTTGCGCAGCGCACTTGACACAGTCGCCTGTCGCATCGACCATGTCGTAGTCGCAGTTGTCGACTTGTCCGCAGCGATTCAGTTTTTGACATCGCTTGGCTTCAAGACAACGCCTACACAAGACTCGGCAATAGTCACTGCCGACGCTGGCGGCGTGACCGTGGTGCTGGTCGGCCCCGGCGACCCAAGTGTGGACGCACACCTCGCGGCTCACGGTTCGGGTGTGCAACACATTGCGATTGAAGTTCTTAGCGCTGGCTTCGTGCAACAAGCGCTGAAAGCCGCAAGTGTTCCGCTCTTAACAGACGTAATCATCGATGCCGATGGCCACGAGCAAGTTTTCACGGTGCTCGACCCGTCGACCGGCGTGCAACTGGGTTTCATTTCGCGCACCGGGCATCGCGTGCCGATCTCAGGGCAAAATGTTCGCGCCCTTTTCAGCGCCCTCTCGAAATAATCCGCACACATCTTGGCAAATGAAGGCGATCGACCGTGAGAAATTTGTATGACAAATCGTGATACATTGCTGTTTGTGGCAGAAGCAATTTCGCTAAGACTTGACGATCAAACTCGCCGAGCATTGTTGCGACTTCAGCAGACGGGTTTGAGCCAGTCCGAAGCTGTACGTCAGGCGATACTCGACGCCGCAACTGCATTAAATGAACCGACTCGCTTGGCTGCTGAAATCGCGGCGCTTGATGCCAATCCAAAAGATCTGGCCGAGTCAAAACGACTTGCAGAATTCATGGAGTTGCTCGATGAATAGAGGCGACATCTACACGATCACCCTAAAAAAGGGCGTCAACAGCGAGCTTTATGGCAAACGCTTCGCCGTAATTCTGCAGTCAAATTCGATGTTGCCTAGATCTGTGGTGATTATCGCTCCAACTTCACAAAGCGCCCTCCACGCTTCAATTCGCCCAAATATCGAAGTTCAACGCCAGCCGACAAAAGTCATGGTCGAACAAATGAAAGCCGTTTCGATTGATCGACTTGGCAAGAAGGTGGGACACGTAAAGGCCGAAGAACAATGGCTGATTGACGACGCACTTTTCGCCTTGCTGGGTTTGAACTAGCAAAAAATCTTAGGCTTGCGTGGGGGCGGGGGTGGCGCTACGGTTAGAGGCGCACGGCAAATACAAGTGTCTTTACCTCTCTAACACGGCAAAGAAAATTGGTCGGGCGCTCTCAACATAGTTTCATCAAAACCCATCGGAGGGTCAAGTTGTCTGAGATCCGTCACGCGTCGTCTTCGTCGTTAATTTCGCAATCGACTCCTGAGTTGATGCAACTCGCCACGAAAATTCGTGACGAGGTTTTTGGCAGTCGCATCACATTTTCGCCAAAAGTGTTCATACCTCTGACAATGTTGTGTCGCGACAAATGCGGATACTGCACTTTCGCCCAGCCGCCCGCCCGCCTGGAAAATCCTTATCTATCGCCCGAGCAAGTTCTTGAGATCGCCAAGCAAGGCGCAAAAGTTGGTTGCCACGAAGCGTTGTTCACGCTCGGCGAACGACCTGAGTTGCGATACGAAGTTGCCCGCGACTGGTTGAAGCAGAACAATTACGACAGCACAGTGCACTATCTGCACGACATGGCGGCACTCGTTCTGCGCGAAACAGGTCTATTGCCGCACGCGAATGCTGGCGCCTTGTATCGCGACGAGTTGGCGATGCTGCGTCGCGTCTCACCATCACAAGGCATGATGATCGAGTCGTTGCGCGACGATTTGGATTGCCATCGTGGCGCACCCGACAAAGAGCCGCAACGCCGACTCGACACGTTGAATTTTGCAGGCGAATTGAACATTGCGTTCACGACGGGAATTTTGATCGGCATCGGTGAAACACGACAAGACCGCATTGACGCACTCGAAGCAATCGCCGCTTCGCACGCAAAATACGGTCACATCCAAGAAGTGATCGTGCAAAACTTTTTGCCCAAGCCTCTGACGATTATGCAGCGCGAAAAACCGTGTCCACAGGACGAATATCTTTGGTCAATCGCGGCAGCACGCATTATCTTGCCTCCTGAAATTCACTTGCAGGCCCCGCCAAACTTGAGCGACGACTTTGGTGTGCTGCTCGACGCGGGCATTGACGATTGGGGTGGCGTCTCGCCGGTAACTGCCGACCATGTCAACCCCGAACGCCCGTGGCCTTCGCTCGAAAAACTTCGCGCCGCAACCGAGAATCGTGAAAAGGTACTCGCCCCGAGACTGACGATTTATCCAGAGTTTGCAACTGCGCCGACAAAGTGGCTCGACGACTCGTTGTATTTCAAAGTTCTGGATCGCAGCGACGCCGAAGGTCTGGGTCGCGACGACCCAGGTCAGGTCTGGCCAGAAAAAGTTACGGCAGCCGATGTCGTTCACGATGGCGCCGAGGTGATTTTGGTCGGACACCGCTCGACACAGTGGTATTCGGGGGCGAACAATCCCCCGCCAGTTTTGATCGGCGCGCACAACGAAAACAAAACGATCGCTGGCCCGATCGCCGAGATTTTGCGTGGCGTCGAATTGCAACAAGAAGTTGGGCACAGCGAGATCGTCTCGTTGTTTGGCGCACGGGGCGCCGAAGTTACGGCTGTGGCACAACTTGCCGACAGTCTGCGCCAAGATGCAGTTGGCGATGTCGTCACTTGGGTGCACAACCGCAACATCAACTACACGAACGTCTGCACATTCAAATGTAAATTTTGTGGATTCTCAAAGGGCCCACTCAGTTTGAACCTGCGCGGTACCCCGTACCTTCTGACTCTCGACGACATCGCCGAGCGCGCCAGCGAAGCGTGGCAACTTGGCGCAACCGAGGTAACACTGCAAGGCGGCATCCACCCAGATTTTGACGGCGACTACTACATAGATGTGGCTCGAGCAGTCAAAACCGCCGTGCCCGG
>CAMBWL010000068.1 GCA_945871625.1 Bifidobacterium breve | reverse complement strand
AACACGGTTTTTGAAGAAGGCGTGTTGGTTTATATTTGTTACGGAGTGTTGCTCAGCGGCATCGGTGCCGTCGCCCATTTCGGACCTCGAATTTGGGGCAGAGAAATTCCGTCCAAACCAGTTCTTGGTCTCGGCCTGCTTGGTTTTTTTGCCACTGTGTTGGCGTCGTTGCCATATTTCATCGCCGGTTTTGCCGACCAGCCAGCTTCGTTAGCAAACGACTTTGTTTACTCCGGCCCGATTTGGTTATGGAACTCACTCGTTGCTGCTGGTCATGCGCTTATGGCACTCGTCGTGACTTTATTTTTCGCACTCGCGGCGAAATCATTTCGCTCGGGCACGATCAGCACCGCAACATCTGCAGATCTTTTTGAAAGTGTGAACGGTTAAAGCGACATGAACACTTCAGCAACCGCACTCGGCGCCGGACCAACAGTCGTCATGCGCCGACCAGCGCTCGTTGTTGCAGGTTTGCTTTCAGCCGTCAGCGCAATGTTGATCGGTTCGATGCTGGCAATTTGGCTTGACTTCAGGGCAAATGCGCCGCTGCGTGAATCACCAGACGGCAGCAAGATGTTGAGTGACTGGTTACCAGAGAACATCAAGATTCCAGAAGTCGCAACCAACACGATGATGATGACTTTCGTGATTACTTGCGTCATGGCGCAGTGGGCGGTTTATTCATCGCGTCGCAACGACTCAAAGCACGTATCTTTGGCTCTCGGCGTCGTGTTGTTGACCGAGATCGCATTGGTCAACGCGCAACTTGCGGTGTATACGCAAATGGGCATTGGTGTGCGCGATGGCAGTTACATGACAATGTTTTATGCAGTGACGGCAACAATGTTGGTGGTCATCATTGTGTGCATGGGCTTCACACTTCTCGCATTGTTCAGGTCGATCGCCGGTCGTGCTGGCGATCGTGATTTAGTTTCGGCTCATGCGCTTTATTGCTATGTAGTGTCGGCAATTTTCGCGGCATTGTGGTTCGTGGTTTACGTTCAAAAGTAGGGATGATGTTTTCGACTGGCTTTAAATATTTCTTTGGGGTGACGGTGCTTTCAATCGTTGCGCTGATCATGTCGTACGCATCGTTCGAAAAATTTGCGCTCAGTGGCGTTGGGATTAGTTTCTTGATCGCAGTTGGTGCATTGCTGGCCGGTTTGGCGGCGTTCACAAGTGACGGCACCACTCGCGACGCCAATACTTCAACTTCGGATCTAGTTACTCAAAGCATGTGGCCATTGGTTTCTGCCATCGGCGTCGTGTTTCTGGTTTTGGGTCTGGTCACATCATCTATCGTTTTTTTTGGCGGTGTCGTGATGTTGCTGGCCGCACTCAGTGAGTGGATGGTGCAAGCATGGAGCGAGCGAGCATCAACTGACGCAATTCATAACTCCTCGGCCCGCAAGCGAGTGCTCAACCCGATCGAGTTTCCAGTTTTGGCTGCAGTTGGCCTGGGCGTTGTGATCTTTTCGTTCTCGCGAATAATGTTGACCGTCAATAAATCAACTGGCGCAGTTTTGTTCATCGTCGCAGGTGCCTTGGTTTTAATTGCCGGAGCATTGTTTGCGATTAAGCCAAACATGAAGCGTTCAGTCGGCGCAGCAATCTGTGCGCTCGGCGCACTGGGCATCGTCGCCGGCGGTGTTGCGAGTGCGGTTTCGGGTGAGCGCGACGAACTTGTCGAAGCCGCCGCCGAAAAGCATTTCTCGCACGCCGAATGCGGCCCTGAGGAATCAAAATATTATGACAAACTTGCAGAAGGCACCTTGTCTTTGCGTAGTTCTGTCTCAGCAACAGTTACTTACCAAGACGGCGAACTCATCGCCAATATTCAAGGTCTATCCGAGCCACAAAAATCTCTCACAGTTGGTCGGTCTATCCCGACGAACATTATTTTTCGCAACGCGACTGAAGGCGAGTTCAGATTGGTTGCCCATATCGGTGGTGACAAGGCGACTGACAAATCAGCTGAAGGCGAGTCACACGCAGACGAAACCTGCACTCAGTTGGTTGCTACCGGTGCCGAGCAGAGCCTGACTCTGAAGTTCTCCAAGCCGTCAAGCGTTGAAAACGTTTATTACCTATATATTGCTGGCGCCGAAGAAAAAAAGATTGAGTTGGTTGTGCCGTGAGTCGCAGGCAGTTCGACATTCGGCTGAGTGCAACAATCGCTAGCGTGCGAGATATGTCACGAAGAGTTTTTAGATCGCTGATTGTCGTTGGTGGCATTTCGGCGCTGTCCGCGAGTTGCGCAACAAACGCACCGCAGGACACTTGGCAACCCAAAGGCCCAAACTCCAAACTGATCGACGATCTACAGCAGCCGGTTTTTGCAGTTGCCGGAGTTATTGGTTTAATCGTTGCGGTCGCGGTCATTTATACCATGATCAAATATCGTGATCGCGGTCAACCGATACCAGAACAAACTCACGGCAAGCCAGCCCTCGAAATAACTCTGACAATCATCCCCGCACTAATTCTTGCTGTCGTTTCGGTGTTCACATTTGGGGCGATATTTAAACTGGCAAAAACTGACGATACCGAGATGATCATCAACGTCACCGGTCAACAGTGGTGGTGGGAGTACGACTACCCAGTACAAAACGAATTCGGCATCACCCAACCGATCATCTCATCAGGTCAACTCGTGATGCCGGTCGGTACAAAAGTTTTGTTGCGCGAAACCAGTCGAGACGTCATTCACTCTTATTGGATACCCGCATTGAACGGCAAACGTGATGCTGTGCCTGGTCGAATTCATACTTTGCGCCTCGAAGCCGACGAGCCAGGCATCTATACCGGTCAATGCACCGAGTTCTGCGGTCTTTCCCACGCCAACATGCGAATGGAAGCAGTCGCGCTGAGCAAAGAAGATTTTGCCAAGTGGGTCGCCAATCAGCAGGCGCCGTATGTCGCGCCAGCCAAAGACACATTGGCCAAGCAGGGCGAAGAAGTGTTTTTGAATCAATGCGTGCGCTGCCACCAAGTCAACGGTTTGACTCGCGCCGACGGCACGCCAGCAATCGCTGCACCTGATGAAAATGTCTGGTCGGGAGCCGCACCAAACTTGTCGCACCTAATGTCGCGCAACACTTTTGCTGGGGCGATGTTCAATCTGCTGTCGAAGCAGTGCCGAGACGAAGTTTGGAACGCACCAAGCGACACTATTGGCACAAAATACTTGGCCGGCGTAACCGAACAATGTTTGAATCAAAAAGATCTTCGCGCCTGGTTGCGCAACGCACCAGAAGTCAAGCCGATGTACGCCAACCCAGCCGATCTCGCGGTCAGCAACGGCAAATATCGCGGCATGCCTTATTTGGCACTCAGTGAAGATGACATCAACAAACTTGTCGCATACCTCGTAACCCTGAAGTAACCCAAGAAACAGAGCACAACCATGGCCCTCATCGAACGTCCAGCACCAACAGTCCCAGCAATTGTTACCCCGACAACGACTTACGGATCACTCAAGCGACCCGTGTCGGCCACTGGCTGGCGTTCGTGGGTGTTCACCGTCGACCATAAAAAACTCGGCATCATGTACGGCGCTACGGCAATGTTTTTTTTCATTATTGGCGGTGTCGAAGCACTATTAATCAGATTGCAACTTGCCGCACCAAACGGCAAAGTTCTCAACGCCGATCTATACAACCAGATGTTTACGATGCACGCCACAACGATGGTGTTCTTGTTCGTCATGCCGATGGCCGCAGGGTTCGCCAACTACTTTGTTCCGCTACAAATCGGCGCACGCGATGTCGCGTTTCCGCGTCTCAATGCTTTCGGCTTCTGGGCGTTGCTGTTTGGCGGCATTTTCTTGAACTTGGCGTGGTTCTTGGGTGGAGCAGCAGACGGCGGCTGGTTCATGTACGCGCCCAACTCTGGCCCAGTCTTCTCACCATCAAATGGCGTCGACTTTTGGGCACTCGGTTTGCAGATTGCTGGTATCGCTTCGCTGACTGGTGCAATCAACTTGATCATCACCGTTTTAAACATGCGTGCGCCCGGCATGTCGCTGATGAAGATGCCGATCTTCACATGGATGATCACAGTCGTGCAGTTTCTGTTGTTGTTCGCAATTCCAGTTATTACTGTCGCGTTGTTCTTGCTCTCGTTTCAGCGCAACTTCGGTGCTCAATTTTTTGATGTCGCGGCGGGTGCCGATCCGTTGTTGTGGCAGCACTTGTTCTGGATTTTCGGTCACCCCGAGGTTTATGTGCTGATCCTGCCATCGTTCGGCATCGTGTCCGAGGTGTTGCCAGTGTTTTCACGCAAACCACTGTTTGGTTATCCGTTTGTTGTTTTCTCTGGTGCGGCAATCGGTTTCGTGGGTTGGGGTGTCTGGGCTCACCACATGTTTGCCTCGGGCCTTGGGCCGGTATCTGTAGCCGTTTTCTCGTTGACGACGATGGCGATCGCCGTGCCAACTGGTGTCAAAATCATCAACTGGACGCTCACGATGTGGGGTGGCAAGTTGTGGTTCACCACGGCGATGAAATTCGCGATTGGTTTGATCGTGTTGTTCACCGTCGGTGGTCTCTCGGGTGTAACTCACGCGGTCGCCCCGTCTGATACTCAGCAAACAGATACTTATTACATCGTTGCGCACTTTCATTATGTGTTGTTCGGTGGTGCCGTGTTGGGTATCTTCTCTGGTTTTTATTACTGGTGGCCAAAAGTTTTCGGCAAGATGCTCAACGAAAAACTGGGCTCTTGGAACTTCTGGTTGATGATCCTCGGCCGCAACCTGACTTTCGGTCCGATGCACATTCTCGGTCTTCAAGGTCAGCCACGCCGAATGTACCAATGGACCGAAGCCCGCGCGGGTGAGGGTTTCTTTAACCTTGCTTTCTGGAACTTGATCGCCTCAATCGGCTCGTTCGTTCTTGCAGTCGGAATTTTGATGTTCTTGATCAATGTCGTGATTACTGCGCGCAACCCACAAAAGGCGCCGCTCGACCCATGGAATGCCCGCAGTCTCGAGTGGATGACGACGAATCCTCCGAAAGAACACAACTTTGACGTCGTCCCAACCGTGCATCACCTTGACGACTTCTTCCATCAAAAATACGAAGAAGACCCAGTGACTCACACGATGACACAAGTCAGAACAGCCGAAGAAATTATGGCCGAGCAAGAACGCAACGCCGACAAGCACATTCACATGCCCTCACCGTCGTATTGGCCAATCGTGCTGGCGTTCGGTTTGCCAGGGATCACATTTGGTCTGATTTATTCGCACTTGATTTCGGTGATCGGTGGCGTGATTGTTTTGTTCGCGGCTTACGGTTGGGCTCTCGAGTAAAGCACAGCA
>CAMBWL010000067.1 GCA_945871625.1 Bifidobacterium breve | reverse complement strand
GCCGTCTCAGATGTTGAATCTGAACTTGAACAGCCGACCGTGCCAAACAACAGACAACTTGCAATTAATGACTTGGTAAAAATTGAACGAGTGATCATGACCCAAAAGCGTAGCCAAGATCGAGCGCCGTCAACATCGGTTGGTAAACGATATTTGCCGCACTTGCCATCGCCGCACAAGTACCGCCGCGGTCGACAATTACCGTGATAAATACCGGCGTTGCGCCGAATGCTTTGACTACTTCGACGGCTTCAAAAAGCGAGGTGCCGCGAGTTACGGTGTCTTCGACTATCGCCACGCGATCGCCAGATTGCAGTGCACCGGCGATGCGGCCAGTTACGCCGTGATCTTTGCTTTCTTTGCGCACACTGAAACTGCGCAGAGTTCTGCCGCGTGTCGCTGCAACCGCAGCGATGCCGAATGCGACCGGGTCGGCGCCCATCGTTAGACCGCCAATCGCGTCGATGTCTGGCGGCAGCATTGCCAACGCGACATCAGTTACGAGCAAGATGCCGTCACTGCGGCACGCTGTTTGTTTTGAATCAAGGAACCAGTTGCTGGTGCGACCCGACTTGAGTGTGAATGAACCAGTTTTCAGTGAATGCTGCAAAATATGCTCGCGCAATTTGTGGCGCGCTGCGTCAAGTTGCGGTAGATCTGCCACGTTTAGATTTTCATGCGTCGGCAGAGTTGAGCGCGTCAAAAACAAGTTGGGAACGTTTGAGCGCATTTTCTAAATTGAAAACTTCACTCAGTTGTCGCGCTGTAAGTTTCATTCTCGAATCGTTTGTCAGCAATTCGCTGAAGTTTGTCTTGGTACTAATCGCCTTGGCGGCAAGTTCTTGCACCAGTCGATATGCGTCATCACGCGACATGCCCGACGCGACCAGTAGCAATAAAACTGGCTGTGAGAACACAACGCCTTGGGTCAAGTTCAAGTTGTGCAACATTTGCGCCGAGTCGACTTCGAGATTCGTGATTAGCTTGGTCGCCCGACGCAAAACATAATAAGCAAGCAACGACGAATCAGGCAGAACGATGCGTTCAGCCGATGAATGCGAAATATCGCGCTCATGCCATAGCGCTACATCTTGTAAACCGACCTGTAGGTTGGCGCGCAATACTCGCGACAAGCCGGTGAGAGTCTCAGAAGAAATTGGGTTGCGTTTGTGCGGCATTGCCGAACTGCCTTTTTGCCCGGCTCTGAAACCTTCGCGCACTTCGTTCACTTCGGTTCGCTGCAAATGTCGCAACTCGACGGCAATCGTTTCGATGGTTGTGCCGATGCTTGCGCATGCCCACAAATATTCGGCATGTCGGTCACGCGCAATGACCTGTGTCGCTGGCACCGGCACGAGACCCAGCGCGGCACCAACACTTTTTTCAACCTGTGGATCGATATTCGAATAATTGCCGACCGCACCAGAAAGTTTGCATACCGAAATTCGTCTTGTTGCGGTTGCAAGTCGCTCGCGATCACGACGCACCTGTAACGCCCACAGCGCAACTTTTGCCCCGAAAGTCGTCGGTTCAGCGTGCACTCCGTGTGTTCGCCCGATCATCGGCGTATTGCGGTGCTCGTTTGCCAGTGTTACGAGTGCTTCATAGAAGTCAAGAATCGCTCGGTCGATCAAAGTCGCAGCATCGCGCAACATCCAACACCATGCGGTGTCGACGACATCCGAACTCGTTAGGCCGTGATGAATCCATGCTGCTGCGGGCATGCCGATTCGCTGTTGCACGACATCGACAAATGCCGCGACATCATGATCGGTTACCCGCTCACGCTCGCTTACTTCGGCCACAAACGCTCGGTCAACAACTGGCGCCCGCTCGCGACAAGTTCGTGCATGATCGCGTGGCACCACCCCAAGATCGCTGTGCGCCGCAGTTGCCAGCAATTCAATTTCTAAATAACGACGAAACTTTGACTCGTCGGAAAAAATTTCCGCCATTTCGGGCAGGCTGTATCGCTCAATCATCAGCGGACCACACATTCGTTGCGTTCAGGACCAACGCCGATCATCGTCACTGGTACACCAACATACTTTTCGACAAGTTCAATCAGGGCTTTGGCTTGTTGGGGCAAATCTGAATAGTTTCGCACCGCGCTTACTGACTTGTTCCAACCTGGAAGGTCGACATATTTGGGCGTTACGTGGCCCAAAAGTTGTGGATCATCTGGATAACCAGACAATTCTTTACCGTTTAGTTCGTAGCCGACACAAACACGCACGGTTGTAAACGTATCTAAAATATCCAGTTTGGTCAGCGCAATTTCCGTCAGCGAATTCAAACGCACCGCGTGGCGCAACATCACAACGTCTAACCAACCTGGTCGACGGCGACGACCAGTTACAGTGCCAAATTCGTGCCCGATGTCCACGATCTTGTCGCCAAGTTCGCCGAGCAACTCTGATGGAAACGGACCACTACCAACTCGAGTCGTATACGCCTTGGCGATGCCGACAATTCGGGTGATGTCGCGTGGACCTAAACCGGTGCCTGCACACGCCCCACCTGCGATCGGATTTGAAGAAGTAACAAACGGGTAAGTGCCGTGATCAATGTCAAGAAAAGTTGCCTGTGCACCTTCGAGCAACAAGTTTTCTTTGCGTTCAAGCGCATCATGCAAAAAATTAACCGTATCGCTGACATACGGCTTCAATCGTTCGCCAAGCACAACGAAATTGTCGACAATCTCGTTAACATTTAATTTTTCGCCACCCAATGCCGTGAGAATTTTCTGTTCGGCGACCGCGCGATCCTGCACCAATTGCTTAAACCGGGTTGAATCACGAACGTCGCCCGCACGAATGCCAACGCGTCGAGACTTATCGGCATACGCCGGACCAATGCCCTTGAGTGTTGTGCCGATCTTGTTTTCGCCGAGTGCTGATTCATTAAGCGCGTCATGCGCCTGATGCCACGGAAAAATTAAGTGGGCAAGGCTTGAGACTTTCAGCCGAGAGCAACTAACGCCACGCGACTCAAGTGTGTCAATTTCTTTGAATAGTGTCGGCAAGTCGACCACTACCCCGTTGGCGATAACCGGTGTTACATGCGAGTAGAAAACGCCGCTCGGCACAAGTTGCAACGCGTATTTTTCGCTGCCAACCACAACGGTGTGCCCCGCATTGTGCCCACCCTGATAACGGGCCACAATCTGGTGGCTTTCGGCGAGCAGATCAATTATTTTTGCCTTGCCCTCGTCGCCCCATTGGGTTCCGACGACGACTGATACAGGCATTCAACGCTCCTATTAATTGAAGTTAATTAAAGGTACGTAGCAAAAGTCTAGTCGCTCGAACTCACCGCTCCTCATCAAAAACGCTTGGGGTGCGACCAAAAAACATTGCCGTCTGGTTGAGAGGCACAAGACCATATTTTGTGTGCGAGTTTTCCAACGCCCGCTCTAACTGATTTTGTAACTGCGCCACAGCATGCTTGAGTTGCGCGACTTGAATATCAAGGGCCATTACTTGGCGAATTCCTTCGAGATTCATGCCCAACTCTGCAAGTTCGGCAATACGCAACAACTGTGCAATGTCAGCGTTGCTATAACGGCGCTGCTTACCGCCTGCAGTGCGTGCAGGTTGCACCAGCCCTCGACGCTCGTAAATGCGCTATGTCTGTGGGTGCATGCCTGCAAGTTCCGCGGCGACTGAGATCACATACACGGCCTGAGTTTCATACTGCATATCTTCTCCTTAACTATTTAATTTTTTGGACTCTTACTTGACTTTTTCAACGACGAAAATAGATGGTCGCGCGGTGACTCGTCAGAAATATCTGCGAGTTGCTCGACTAGTTTTTGTTGCTTGCCAGTCAGATCTTTTGGCACAACAACTTCGACAGTCACGATCAGATCGCCGGCACTGCCACCAGCATCAATACCTTTGGCTTTAACACGGTGTCTCGAGCCTGCTTGAGTGCCGGGTTTTAAGCGCAAAATAACCGTTGCCCCGTCAAGTGTGGGTACTTCAATATTCGAGCCAAGTGCCGCCTCGGTAAACGTGATCGGAAGTCGCATCGTCAGATTTTTGCCTTCACGACCAAACAAATGATGCGTTGCAACATTGCAAGTGATCAGCAAATCTCCAGCCGGCCCACCACTGCGACCTGGTTCGCCCCGACCTTTGATGCGAATTCGCTGACCATTGTCAACGCCCGCGGGAATCCGCACATTTACCTCGCGCGGGACAGTTTCAGCGTCAGTCGATAAACGCAGCGAAGTCGTCATGCCACCAACAGCGTCGATGAAACTGAGATCGAGCGTCGCTTCAAGATCAATACCGCGTCGTGGATCGACACCGTTGCGCGAGCGCCCTCCGCGGCCACCAAACATTTGACTAATTAAGTCGCTGATGTCACCGGTGCCACCCGTATCAAATGGCTGGCCACCACCGAAGCCGCCCGGTCCACCCGCACCATGCATGCCGAAAGCCGATGGACCAGCTCGGCGCACTTCGTCATATTCTTGGCGACGCTTTTCGTCGCCAAGCACATCGTAGGCAACAGAAATTTCTTTGAATTTATTTTCAGCGGCCGTGTTATCTGGATTCGTGTCCGGATGGTATTTACGCGCGAGTTTGCGATAAGTCTTGGTTATTTCTTTGTCGGTCGCAGTCTTAGAAACGCCGAGCACGGCGTAATAATCTTTCTCGAACCATTCGCGCTGTGCGGTCATCGCGCGACGCCTTTGTTATCCCTTGACCTTCACCATGGCGGCCCGCAAAACACGGCCTTTCCAGAGATAACCAGTACGCAAAACTTCGACGACTCGTGTCTCGGTGATCTGATCTTCACCCTCTGCGTCGACAGATTCATGCACTACGGCGTCGGCGAAGCTCGGGTCAAAAACTGTGTCGACTAACTCGAGAACTTCTAGACCTTGCTTTTGCAGTGCCGTCAACAGCGAACTGAAAATCGGCTCGACACCCGCAACGCCGTGGATAATTGCCGCTTCACAAGCATCAAGCGTTGGCAACAAGCCTTCGACAATACGACCAGCATTGCGATCTGACTCGTCGATCAACTGGGTTGCAGAACGTTTGCGATAATTTTCGAACTCTGCCTGCACGCGCAACGCAATGTCTTTGAACTCATCCCGTTCTTTAGTCAGTTGTTCGACAAGCGCCTCAACGCTCAACTCTTCGCTGGACATCTCTGCCCTTTCGTCGGTCATAACGAATTACGACTCAGGATCATTTTCGTCAACAATGTCGGCGTCCACGATGTCGGAATCATTGGCGCCAGTTTCTTGACCAGATGCAGAAGTGCCACCGGCATTCGCATCACGCGATGCTGCTTCATAAAGTTTCTGGCTGAAAGCTTGGCTTGCAGTCATCAATTTTTCGGTCGCATTCTTGAT
>CAMBWL010000066.1 GCA_945871625.1 Bifidobacterium breve | reverse complement strand
CGATGATCTGGGCAACGACTGACGCGCAGCGTGGCTCGCAATCTGCGACTGGCGAACTGGTGCTGATGTTTCGTTCTAGGTTTACAAAAGTTGACGCAAGCGGCGCAAGCAAGACATATGACTGCGGTGTTTCAAACTGCTCACTGTTTGTTTACCGCGACCACCGTGGCATCACCGATACGGCACTCGACACGATTGTGCCGCTGAATTTTTTGCCACGGCAGTCAGTTGCGCTCGCGAATCTTGGTTTGAAGCGCGACGGCGCAAGTTATAAAGCCGGCGAGAGTGTTTCTTTGCGCGCAAGCAAATTAAAGACCTCGAAGAGTCAGGCGATTTATGTTTCTTCAGACGAGACAAGATCGATTTGCACAACAACCGGCACGACAAATGTCGTGATCAAGTTTCGCAAACCAGGCACATGCCAGGTCACTTTGTTTGCTGATGGCTCGGCGAAGTTCGATCAGATGATCGAGGTTTTGACGTACATCGTCAAATAGTCAGCATCACCCAGTTGTCGGCTCGCTTCTCAGTTAGTTGAGGGGGCCGGTGATGAGTTCGGCGGCGAGACGCATTGAAAGCGACTTGGCGAGATCGTCAACGAGTTTCATTTCGTCGGCGAGCACTTTGTCGGGGCCAGGTCGGCCGACAACTTTGCGAACTTCGGCGTGAACATTCATCAGCGCAGGCGAAGCAGTTAAGGGCGCGCGAAAGTCGATCGCTCGAGTTGCAGTGAGAATTTCAATCGCCAGAATTCGACGCAAGTTGTTGATCGCGAGACGAAGTTTGCGCGCGGCGTTCCATCCCATAGAAACATGATCTTCTTGCATCGCACTTGACGGAATTGAATCGACGCTTGCGGGCACGGCGAGTCGTTTATTTTCTGAAACCATGCTGGCCTGCGTGTATTGGGCGATCATCAAGCCCGAGTCGACGCCGGCGTTGAATGCCAAGAATGCTGGCAATCCCATCGATCTGTTGACATCGAGCATGCGGTCGGTGCGACGCTCACTGATTGAGCCGAGATCACATGTGGCGATTGCCAAGAAGTCGAGCACATAACCGATCGGTGCGCCGTGGAAATTGCCGTTGGAGCGAATTTCACCCGTGCTAGTGACAACAGGATTGTCGATCATGGCGGCGAGTTCGCGATGCGCAACATTCATCGCATGGTTGAGTGTGTCGCGCACGGCGCCGGCGACTTGTGGCGCGCAACGCAGCGAATATGCGTCCTGTACGCGAGTATCGTCGGTGCGGTGCGACGCAACGAGGGGCGAGTTTTTTAAAAGCGCAAAAATATTTGCCGCGCTTGCGACCTGCCCAGGATGGCTGCGGAGTGGTTCGTGCATTTCTGGTGCAAAAACTTGGTCTGTGCCGAGCAATGCTTCGACGCTGAGGGCCGTGGCGATATCAGCAAGCGTGCAAAGTTCGTATAGATCTGTGATTGCCAAAAGCAACATTCCGAGCATTCCATCGGTGCCGTTGATCAGAGCGAGACCTTCTTTTTCGCGCAACAGAACGGGTTTAATGTTGTGTTCTTTGAGCACATCGATTGCCGGCCGACGGCGACCAGATTTGTCGAAGACTTCGCCTTCACCCATTAGCGCGAGGGCGCAATGCGATAACGGTGCAAGATCACCGCTACAACCGAGTGAGCCGTATTCGTAGACAACTGGGGTGATTGATGCGTTGAGCATTGCTGCCATCGTCTCGGCAACAACGGGTCGAACGCCTGTTGCACCGCTGCAAAGAGTGCGCAATCGCAACAGTTGCATTGCTCGCACGACTTCGGTTTCGATGACTTCGCCCATGCCTGCGGCATGCGAACGAATCAGTGATTGTTGCAAAGCAACACGATCGCTCTGCGCGATATGTTTTGTCGAGAGAGCACCAAAACCAGTAGAGATGCCATATACGGCTTGATTTGACTTGGCGAGGTCTTCGACGATTTTGCTGGATCGCGCGATGGCTTCTAGTGCGCTTGGCGTTATTGCAACTTCAGCATCTTCTCTGGCGACTTTGACGACCGATTCGCGATCGAGACCCGAAGTATTGATCAAAACTTTCGCAATGGGCACGAGAGAACTCTAGTTCTCGCTTACGAAATTGAAAAAAGTTAAACCGACTTGCTGTAAACAGGCTGATCGTAGGGCTTGAAGGTGAACCGGCGAATAATTTCGCCGTAGCCACCTTTGTAGAGCGAACCAATTTTCGCCGCACGCTCATAGGCGTTTGTGCGCTTTGCGACCGCGGGCACTTCATACCATGGCGCCGATGGCTCGTCGTGGTGGGCGATATGCAAATTGTTGTTGAGCATCAGTAGGCCCATCAACCAACCTGCATCGATCATCGCCGTGCGTGTTGACTCGGTGTCGAGCGTTTTGTGTTCAGCAAATGAGCGCATCATATTTAGCGAGTGCGAGCCAAAAACCCCACCGATGAGATATTCAAGCATTGACATCTGGGCGAGATTGCTGACTATAAAAGTGACTGCCACGAGTGCCGGAATGTGCAACAGCCATGCTGCACGGGCGTTGCCGACATTGCGCACGGCGCGCCAGGCGTCGGCGATGAAATATTGCACCGCGCTGAACACCGACCAAACCGTCAGGCGAAATGCAAGCGTGCGATTGGCCCAATAGATCGAGCGCAAAAAGCGACCCGAGGTTTGCCACTTTTCGGGTAGTGCGTAATAACTCTCGGTGTCGAATCGCGGGTGGGTGAGTGTGCTGTTGTGATGGCTGATGTGGTCGCGTCTGAAAGACAGAAACGGAACCCACATCGTGACTGACAGCGACGCAAGTGCTGCATTAAGTTTTGAATTGCGAAACGGATGACCGTGCACGAGTTCATGTTGCAAACTTAGGTGCCATGCGCCGAACCAAGTTAGAAGTGCAAAAGTTGCCCACCATGGCAACTGCTTGTGAGTAAACACAGACGCGAACCAACCGACATAGACGAGAACGGCGATTATTAACGTGCGCCAGTCACCAGGCGACTTAAAAGATACGCGCGAATTTGATTCGATGATCAAATCAGTTTGGCTTGGGCTCGTGGACATTTAATGAAATTTTATCGTAGCGAACCTGCCACGAGTTGCCCACGCACAAAAACGGCGTCGACAAGTTTCACACCTGGGCGATACGCCAAGTGAATGTGGCTTCGTGAATTGAGGATCGTAAAATCTCCCTGCGAGCCAACCGCCAAGTTGCCAATATCGGTGCGGCGCAATGCGGCCGCACCACCGGCAGTGGCTGACCAGACTGCTTCATCGCAGGTCATATTCATGTTGAGAACTGCCAATGAAATAGCCAGCGGCATCGAAGTCGTATATGACGAACCTGGATTGCAGTCAGAAGCGAGGGCGACTGTTACGCCGGCATCAATCAATCGTCTGGCATCGGGAAACTTGGACCTGGTGCACAATTCTGCGGTTGGCAATAACGTCGCAACAGTTTTTCCTTTAGTATCGGCAAGCGCACTGATGTCGGCCGAATCAAGATGCGTGCAGTGGTCGCAAGATGCGACGCCAAGTTCGACACCTAGTTGCACGCCACCGCCATGTTGCAGCTGATTGGCGTGAATTCGCAGACCGAGACCTGCATTGGCGCCGGCTTTCAGAATCGCTCGCGCATGATCGACTTCGAAAGCGCCTCGATCGCAAAAAACGTCGATCCATTTTGCGTGCGGCGCACAATTTTCGAGCATTTCGCCACAAATGAGATCGACATAATCATTGATTTGTGATTCGGCGGGCACGACATGGGCGCCGAGGAACGTTGTTTCTGAAGTGATCGCATTGGCGACTTGCAGCGAGCGAGTTTCGTCGACGACCGAAAGTCCGTAACCCGATTTTGTCTCGAGAGTTGTTGTGCCAGTGTGCAACGCTTCGTTGGCGAGTCGGCGGGCATTGGCGACCAGCACATCGTCGTTGCTGTTGCGAGTCGCGGCAACGGTTGTGCGAATGCCGCCAGCCGAATATGGCTTGCCCGCCATGCGAGCCTCGAATTCTTCAGCGCGATCGCCACCAAAAACCAAATGTGTATGACTGTCAACAAAGCCCGGGATCAAAGCCCGACCGTTGATGTCGATCGCGTTTGATTTGAATTCGCGCGGCAAGTTTGCGGCTTCACCTGCAAATGCGATTTTGTTGTCGTCGCCGACAACCAGCGCCGCATTTGTGACTACGCCAAGTTTGCCGCGTTCAAGAGTCAGGTCGTTTGTGACGAGCGAAGAGATGCCAGTCAGAACAAGCACTACGAACCAAACTTCGCGACGAGGTCCTTAACTCTGATGACGAAATCGTGGTGATGAAACTTGTCGAACGACTCCCAAGTTGTAAAAGTCTTTGAGTCTTTGACTTTGTCCATGAACAGCAGACCATCGAGGTGGTCGACCTCATGCTGATATGTGCATGCGGTCATGCCGCGAATGATTTCATCGATTTTGCTGCCGTTGCGATCGTACGCTTCGACACGAATCGACGTATGTCGCCAAACATTGCCGCGAAAGCCGGGCACTGATAGACAACCTTCATTGTTTTCGAACATGTCGTCATCAAGTGGTGTGAGCCTAGGGTTAATCAAAATCGTTAGCGGCACCTGCGGTTTATATGGATAACGCGGATTTTTGTTGACCTCGACGGCGCAGATGCGTTGGTGGCGTAACACTTGTGTTGCTGCGAGACCTGCGCCGTTGGCATGACGCATCGTCTCGACTAGGTCGTCAATGAATGTCTGAATCTCGGGAGATTTGATCTCGCTCGGGTCGACTTCGCTGGCACGAATGCGCAACTCTGGATGACCGATCGTGGCTATGGGCAAAATTGTCATGCCGTAAGTGTAATTAGAGAACCGCTTCGATTGCTGTGCGCAGACTTTCGTTGATGTTTGACAAAGTTCGATGCTTGAAGTTGCTGACGATTTGTTCGCCGCCAACCCAAACATCGCTGACGTCAGAACTTGTCGCACTATGCACAAGGTGCGCCGCGCCATTTTCAGGGTCGAAACTCGCAAGACGCACCGAGTTCGTCGCCACGCTGATGAAATCTGCCGGGGCGCCAGCGACGAAGCCGTGTTTCTTGCTGCCGAGCGAACTTGCGCCATTAATTGTTGCTGCCGAGAGCAATTCGCTGCTGCGATGCACGCCGCGCCTATTGGTTATCAGTCGCTGGTTCATTTCGACGGCGCGAGCCTCTTCGAACATGTCGATCACCGCGTGCGAATCAGTACCCAAACAAAGAGGAGAGCCCGCACCGACGAGGCTGTCTGAAGGGCCGATGCCGTCGGCGAGATCGCGTTCGGTCGTCGGGCAGAAGCAGGCAAAAGTTTTGCTGTGGCCAAGTAACGCAATGTCGGCGCTCTGCAGGTGTGTGGCGTGCACGGCAGTGGCGAACGAACCAAGTAGTTGAGCGTCGTTCAATAACTGTGTCGGGGTTCGACCTGTTGCTTCGCGGCACGCTTCATTTTCTGCCGGTTGTTCAGA
>CAMBWL010000065.1 GCA_945871625.1 Bifidobacterium breve | reverse complement strand
TTGACCGTTGCGATTAATGAGATCACTGGGCCAGAAGTTTTAGTTCGGCGAGTGACAACTGCGCTCTCAATAAAAGTACGTGTAACTAATCAAACCAGTCGTAGCCAATGGCGCAATCGTCAATTTTGTCTGACGCAACTTAAAGTAATAATTGACAATGCTGCAAAGCCACCCACACCGGATCGGCGAAAATCAAAGCCGACTCGGGCATCGGTTAAACGCCGCCTTGAAGGCAAGCGCCATGCCAGCAAGAAAAAAGAATCTCGAAGAATTAGCGACTGGTAACTAGTTACAAGTTCGGTATTTTTTTTAGAGCAAACTAACAAGTGCCCACAAGGCGGCGATTGCGCCGATCGTTGCCATGACCACACTGCGCATGACTGGCGCCTTGGTTAAATCGTTGGCATCGCGATGCTTTTTAGGTGGGCGAACTAGTGCGGTGACGTTGCCGGCGAACATCGCCCCACCGAGCGCAATTACCATCCACGCCAAAATGTCTTCGCCAAGAAACATGACTAGTTCAAATTGGGATCGGACGCGAAATTTTGGAAGCGCGTGTACGCAGCCAACCAGGCGAGGCGCACTTTGCCAAGCGGGCCTGCGCGATGTTTCGACACGTTAAGTTCAGCGGCACCCATTTCGGTTTTGTTATCTGGGTTATAAACTTCGTCGCGATACAAAAACATCACGACATCAGCGTCTTGCTCAAGGGCGCCGGACTCGCGCAAATCTGAGAGTGTCGGTCGCTTGTCGGTTCGTGCTTCGAGACCACGACTCAACTGACTCAATGCCCAAATCGGAATTTTGAATTCACGGGCCAGCAACTTGAGTTTTCGACTGATCTCGCTGACTTCAAGTTGACGATTCTCTGGCTTGCCATCCCCACCCATGAGTTGCAAATAGTCGATAACGATAAGCGCGATTTCGCCTTGACGGCTAACAACACGACGCGCCTTGGAACGAATTGCCCCGACTGAGGTGCCTGGGCTGTCATCAATGATCAACGGAACATCCAGTCGTCCAACAGCGTGACCAATTTTTGTCCAATCGTTTGGTGATGGTCGACCACTGCGCAGAATTTTTGAATCGACGCCTGCTTCACTGGCGAGAATTCGTTGCACAAGTTCGGCGGTGCCCATTTCGAGCGAAAAAAACAAAACTTGCTTGCCCGAAGTACGCGCCACATGCACGGCGATACCAAGCGCCAGAGCCGACTTGCCCATCGCGGGTCGAGCGCCCAAAATGTTCAGGGTGCCTGGCTGAAAACCGAGCAAAATTTTATCCAGATCGTCGAGCCCAGTTGCGGTGCCGGTGATCATCTCTTTGTTGTTGGCACGATCCTCGAGTTTCTCCATCGCATCGTTCACCAAATCGCCCAACTTTTGCGAAGTATCCCCGATATTTGTTTCAGAAACGTCAAAGATCTTCGATTCGGATTCATCCAGCGCTTTAGCCACGTCTTCGGGGCCGCTGTAGGCGATCTCGGCAATTTCAGAGGCAACCGAAATTAATCTGCGCAGCGAGGCCGTTTCGCGCACGATTTTTGCGTAGCGCTCGGCACTTGTAATTGCGGGCGTCGCATTTTGCAATGTCAAAAGCGCATCAATACCACCGATGCCATCTAATAAATTATTTCGGCGAAGTTCATCACCAACAGTTATCGGATCAACTGGTTCGCCCGCGGTGTTCAGCGAACGAATTGCATCATAAATATGTTGGTGCGCCGGTTTGTAAAATTCGTCTGATCGAACCCCGCGTTCGAACGCAACGCCGACCGCGTCTCGCGACAACAACATCGCGCCCAGCAAAGATGCTTCTGC
This sequence comes from Bifidobacterium breve, assembly GCA_945871625.1. Lineage (GTDB taxonomy): Bacteria > Actinomycetota > Acidimicrobiia > Acidimicrobiales > Ilumatobacteraceae > BACL27. The sequence goes on along the minus strand of CAMBWL010000065.1, from coordinate 3,972 downwards.
TTCAATGCTGTGCGGAGGAATTCTGTTTATTGATCGTTGCTGTGCGGCGCCACGATCACCACGCGAAAATTCAGCAATTGACATGACTACACAATGCCCTAGTTTGCCTGTTGATTGCTACGGGTATAACCCTGTGATTCTTCTGGGGATAACTGGTGGATAACTAGTTGATAACTAGTTATAGCCGACAAAGTTTATTTTGCGACGATATTGACTTTGAGTGTTGCAACGACATCATCAAAAACCACGGCCAAGACCGTGTGCTCACCGAGTTGACGCAACGGTGCCTCAATTTGCACTGCTTTGCGATCAATTGTCACGCCGGTTTGATCAAGAATTGCCTTGACGATTTCTGCTGCATTGATTGAGCCGAACAAACGACCCTCATTGCCAGCCTTGGCAGCAATAGTGATCACGGTTGTGGCAAGCGATGCGGCAACGAGTCGTGCCGATTCGCGGTCGGCGGCAACTTGCAGTTCGCGCGACTTGCGCATTATGTCTGCCTGGGCGATCGTGCCTTCATTAGCCACTATCGCCAAATCATTTGGCAACAAGAAATTGCGAGCATGGCCCGATGACACGTTTACAACGTCGCCACGACGACCGACACCCTTGACATCTGAACGAAGCAAAACTTTCATGATGTCGGTCCGTCGACGATGGCTTCAACAGTTGCACCATTGGTGACTTCTGCCGAGATATTTTCTGCAATTTCAACGCGAGTTGAATCGCCTGCGCCCTCATCACGCCGCGGACGGCGAGGACCACGATCGCGACCACGGTCGTCTGAACCATATTCGCCGCGCTCGCGTGGCGCACGTGTCGCAGAAACACGCTTGGTGTACGGCAACAGCGCCATTTCACGGGCATTTTTAACCGCAGTCGCAATATCGCGCTGTTGTTGCACAGAATTGCCGTTCATTCGTCGCGCGCGCAACTTGGAGCGATCAGACATATATCGCTGCAATAGGTTGACGTCTTTATAGTCGACGAAGCCGACTTTTTCTTGCACCATCATGTTCGGACGCTTCTTTGGTTTGCGAAGCAGCGCTTTTTTTGCTCTGAGTTTGTTGGATTTACTTGTCATAGGGAAGTCCTTGTTTGTGTATTGGCTGGGTTAATTAGTTAGAACGGTTCTTCGCCATCAAATGGCGTTGCTTCGGTGCCTGGATTGGTGCCGGTGTTGGCTGGGCGATTAGCCGAACCGCCGCCTTGGCTATCTTGTTTTGGAGTGCGCACAACCGTTGCGGTTGCCCAGCGCAAACTTGGCCCGAGTTCGTCGGCGATGACATCGATTGCGGTGCGCTTTTCGCCCTCGCGTGAGGTGTATTCGCGTTGTTCAAGACGACCCGTTACGACGACTCGCGTGCCTTTGGCAAATGTGGCCGCTGCGTTTTCGCCGAGTTGGCCCCACGCAGTGACATTGAAATATGAGGTTTGCTCTTGCCATTCGCCGTTGACCTGATAGCGACGACCTACGGCGATGCCAAACGAGGCGACTGCTCGACCAGTTGCCGTGAATCGAATTTCTGGGTCGCGAGTTAAATTTCCGACGAGTGTGATGCTGTTGTCAGCCATTTGATTTATGTCCCCTTATTTTTGTGGATTGCTTATGAATTTGCTGTGACTACAAGACCGCGGCGTGCGGCTTCGTCATCAGGAAGACGGAGGAGTTTGTGTCGCAACACATCATCAGCGATGCGCATCGCACGTTCTGCTTCATCAAGAGCACCACCAGGTGCCGTTATGTTGAAGATTGCGTAGTAGCCGTCGTTTTGTTTTTTAATTGGATAAGCCAAGCGACGCTTGCCCCACCAATCAGGTGTGCCGTGAACGGCTCCGCCGGCAGTCGTAACTGATTTGGTGATGACGCCCAACCAGCTGTGGGCAGCCGACTCTTCGAGGTTGCCGTTGATGATGACCATTAATTCGTAAGCACGCATGAACGTGATAACTCCCTTCGGACCCAACACGATGCTGGGGCCCCCGAAGGGGCAGGTATGTGAACTTGGAAGTGTAACGGCACGCCAGCACAGTGCCACAGGCCTGTTGCAGGGTTTTTACAGCGACTTAAATGTTGTGAGTTTTAAGCAGATGGTGCCACGAGCAACTGCGGCAAACCTCAACCAAATAGCCAGTGAATTGCTCGGGTCGACGGGCGAACTGTTCGATCTCGTCTCTTGTAGCGATGAATTTGCCATGCCGCGGCAGCCTCGGACCGAACAAATAGGTGACTGTGACTAACTGGTCGTTGACACAAATTGGACATTTAGCCCGCGTCGGCCTGCCGAAGTTACGCGCCACACGCAACAGTTCTGGGTGTGCATCGCAAACGCTCTCTTGCGAAATTATTCCACGACGAAAATTGTTTATAACTGAGCGACGCGTCAACCGATGATCAATTTCGCCAAGATATAAATCTTCGGGCTCGTCGCTCTGTTTTCTTTGTGACTGTTTGCGTGGCATGTTGGCTAAACCTTAACAAATTAATTTACTTATTCTGCAAGTCCCACCAAGATTTCAAACGGTTGCGTATCTCTTGCTCGCCAAGTAAACCTTCTTCGATGCGAATCTCCATTAAAAATTCCAGAGCATTACCAACATGTCGGCTCGGTTTAATATTCAAAAATTCCATAATTTGCGCGCCGTCCATTTCTGCGCGCATTGCGGCAAGTTCCTCCCGCGCCGTGAGTTCGGCGATGCGTTGTTCAAGTTCGTCCATACGCCGGGCGAGTGCGGCAACTTTTTTTTCGTTACGAGTCGTGCAGTCACTTTTAGTCAAAACATTTAATTCGGCTAAGTGCGCGCCTGCGTCGCGCACATATCTGCGCACTGCCGCGTCCGTCCAACCCATTTGATATGTATGAAATCGCGCGCTAAGTGCGACCAGTTCGGCAACCGTCTCGATGTCTTGCACCGAATATCGCAGTTTGCGCATTCGATCACGGGTCATGCGTGCACCCACGGCTTCATGATGATAAAAAGTTATGCCCTTACCCGGACGAATCGCCCGCGTTTTTGGCTTGCCGACGTCATGAAATAGCGCCGCCAACCGCGTGATCCGAAAATCACACGGCTCATCGCTCTTTACATTTTCAATTACTGCGAGCGTGTGCGTCAAAACATCCTTGTGTCGATGAATTGGATCTTGCTCGAGTTGCATCGCTGCGAGCTCTGGCAAAAAATGCGCAGATAGACCGTTGTCAACCAAAAACCACAGCCCAAATGACGGTCGATCGGTGACTATCAGACGGTCGAACTCGTCGCGAATTCGCTCGGCACTAACAATCGTGATGCGATCAGACATTGCTTTGACTGCTACGACCAACTCCGGCACTGCAACCATGCCGAGACTTGAAATGAAACGCGCTGCGCGCATCATCCGCAACGGGTCGTCGCTGAAACTGACCTCAGGCGAAAGAGGCGTGCGCAAAACTTTGCCCATCAAGTCAGACATGCCATTAAACGGGTCTACAAGAACGGGCGAGTCGCTGGTTACTTCAAGGGCCATGGCGTTGATCGTGAAATCGCGACGCGAAAGATCTTCGTGAATGTCCTTTGAAAATTGCACATCGGGCTTGCGTGAATCGGGCGAATATGCCTCGGCGCGATGAGTCGTGATTTCATAAACACGGTCACCCTTTTTCGCGCCAATCGTGCCGAATCTTTCACCCTGAGTCCAGATTGAATCGCACCAACCAGCAAGCACCGCCTTGATCTGCTCGGGTAGTGCGTCTGTGGTTAGATCGAAATCCAATTCGTCGACACTGCGGTCCAGCATTAAATCACGGACGGTACCGCCGACCAAAAATAGTTTGAATCTGGCGTCACGAAACCTCGAAGCAATGGGAGCTATTTCGCTCATAACTGGCGCGAAGCGCTGTGGCACCACGCTCTACAGGCTACGCACAAGGTTGCGCCAAGTGATGTGTTTGCTCAGTTAGCAACCGCGTGAGCATTAGCGTGATTATG
>CAMBWL010000064.1 GCA_945871625.1 Bifidobacterium breve | reverse complement strand
TCGTCTGCACACCCTCAAGCATCGTCTGTCGCGACATCGAGCAACCGTGACAACCTCCACCCATGGTGAAGTAAGCCGTGCCCTCTTTGTCGTGGCCTGCAAAAGTCACGAACCCTCCGTGCGCCGACAAAGCCGGATTGACGTCATTAAATACGATCGCCTCAATCTGCGCCGAAATCTCGTCGTCCGCGACGAGCCCCTCAAAACTGGCCTTCAACGGCTTGTTCGGATTGCGAATCAGCAATCCCTTGGCATCATCATGATCAAGTTCTGCACCGCGTAAGAGATCTAAATTTTTCGCGCCGATAATGATTTTCAACCCGTTTATCGTGCGCACTTCGTCGGTGAAAGCAGCCTTGACGAACTCATCAAAAACTAAGTCGTACCGAAAATCCTCGCCAGGACCCGACAAAATCTCAAGACGCAACCCAAGCCGCTCGCGTTCAGATTCGGCATCTCGCAACTCAATTAACTTCGCATGAGCAACAGGCGTGATCGTGATGATCGTGTCGACAGACGCAACCAAAGGACTGGCCGCAGGCGCGACACCTGCAAGGGGGCTTACTTGACTCATTGAATAAGCAGGCTACCTGCGCTAACGCAATTGACGTTGTTATAGTGAAGGCAATACGCACGGGGAGTCCACTGGTTCGGTGGGCTGAGAGGGTGGCCGCCGTCACCGACCCGCACACCTGATCTGGGTAATGCCAGCGGAGGAAGCGACAATGGCCAAGACAACTCTAATTTTTAGTGGCGGTCTCCCACCAAACGACGCAACACTCGATGCAACGCGCAAAATTCAAAATGTAAATCTCGTGATCGCCGCCGACTCTGGTCTGCACACGGCACAGAAACTTGATATGCATGTCGACGTCGTCATCGGCGATTTTGATTCAGTGGATGCAACCGCGCTCGCCCGCGCCACATCTGCGCACACTCAAACCATTCGCCACAGCGCTGACAAAGAATTCACTGATCTCGAGTCGGCACTGTTGTTTGCCGCCGACAAAAAATCTGAACGTATCGTCATCGTCACTGCCGGCGGCGGCAGACTCGACCATCAGTTCGGTGTCGTGGCTGCAATGTTCAATCCAAAACTGCACGAAACAAATGTCGAAGCACTGTGGAACGACGCTCACCTGTTTGCCCTACAAGGCCCGACTACCTGCGAATTCGCAGTTGAAATCGGCGACACGATTGGCCTGCAAAGTTTTAGCAACAAATCAGAAAAAATATCTACTACTGGTTTGCGCTGGCAACTAAATGACGCAACTCTCGCCAACTTTGAGACCCGCGGTGTAGGCAACATCGCAATTACCGAGCAAGTATCAGTCACAGTCAAGACGGGTCAACTAATCGTCACTCACCAAAGGCAGAAAAAATCATGAAACTACCGAACAAACATAAAATACTCGCGGCTCTTCTAACCACTGCTCTGCTCGCCAACGCCTGTGGTGACAATCAATCAGTCGGCGATTCAACTGATTCATCCAGCAACGACTCAGCAGAGCCCTCGACTGCATCAACCAATCAGGTCACACTCACCCTTCTGGCCTATGACTCGTTTGCTCCGTCGCCAAACATCTTCGACGACTTCACCGCACAAACCGGCGTTGATGTCGAAATCAGTCTCGGCGGCGACGCCGGCAAACTTGTCACAAAAGCCGGTCTCACTTCTGGCAACCCCGAAGCTGACGTGTTGTGGGGCGTTGATAACACTCTTCTCTCTCGTGCACTCGATTCAAAAATCTTTGCGCCTTACGCCACAAAGAATCTTGCCGACCTTGACGAGTCGGCACGCAAACTCGTGCCGAATAACGAGGCGACCCCCGTCGACACGGGCGATGTGTGCATCAACTACGACGTCAACTGGTTCAAACAACGCAGTCTCGCGCCACCACTCACGCTGCGTTCACTAACTTCGTCCAATTACGCGAACCTACTCGTCGTGCCTAGCCCCGTTAGTTCATCACCTGGTTTGGCATTCATGCTCGCAACAATCGCCGAATTCGGCCAAGACGGTTGGGGCGAGTATTGGAAATCACTCAAACAAAACGGAGCGCTCATTGTCGGCGACTGGACGACCGCCTACTACACAGAATTTTCAGGTTCGTCGGGTAAGGGCGATCGACCAATCGTCGTCAGTTATGGATCAAGTCCACCCGCCGAAATGATTTTCGCCAACCCCCGTCCGGCGACTGCCCCGACAGCTGTTGCCGCACTGACATGTTTTCGTCAAGTTGAATTCGCGGGCATTCTTCGTGGCACTAAACACGAACGCGAAGCGCAACTGTTGATCGACTATTTAACTGACATCAAATTCCAAGAAGATCTGCCGCTCACTCTGTTCGTCTACCCAGCAAACAACCGAGCCAAACTGCCAGAAGACTTCGTCAAATATTCACTGCGTCCAGAGTCACCATTGCAACTTGACCCAGACCTCATCTCGAACAACCTTCTTTTCTGGCTCGACGAATTCACCGACGTCGTTCTGCGTTAATCCTCATGACGACTATTTACAATCGCAGTCGCATCGTCAACTGGCTGGCTGCATTACCAATAGCTGTCATCTGTGCATTCGTAGTCGCACCGGTAGTCAATATTCTTGTCTCGTCGTTTCAACTTGACTCGTTGAACCTCCTGCGCTCAGAGACAATTCGCAATGTGGTTTGGTTCACAACCTGGCAAGCGCTCACGAGCACAGCCGTTGCGTTGCTCGTCGCCCTGCCAATCGCTTTTTGCATGGCGAACTTCAGATTTGCATCTCAGCGATTCACGACAAGTCTGATCACCATGCCATTTATCTTGCCGAGCATCGTCGTCGGCGCCGCGTTTTTGCAAATCTTGCCAAACAACCTGCACCGCACCGCGTTCGCCTTGATTCTGGCGCATGTCTACTTCAATTTTGGTTTCGTCACTCGATTGATTAGCGCACGCTGGGTGCAAATTCATCCATATCTTGATGACGCAGCGCGAACTCTTGGCGCATCACCACTTAAGTTGTTCATCACGCTCACGATGCCGCTTCTGCGCAAAGCAATCGTCAACGCTGCCCTCGTCGTATTCACCCTTTGTTTTACTTCATATGGCGTGGTGCGGATTCTTGGCGGACCCTCCCGCTCGACAATTGAAACTGAAATCTACTTTCGAGCCATGCAACTCGGTGATGTCTCGGGTGCAATGATGCTTAGCGCACTGCAAATCATCGTCATCTCCGTAATTTTTCACGCAACAAACAAACAAATTGGCCAAACTGTCGAGCAAACAACTCGTCCGATAATTTCTCGCCAACGACCATTACATGCGAACAAACATAAAATCGCAATAACGGTCATCATCGCGAGCACAACAGCGTTTGCCGTCGTGCCAGTTTTTGCCATCGCCGTGAAGTCAGTAGTCACAAACTCAAGATTCACAACCACAGCATGGCGTACGGTCTTCACTAATCCTGAAATCGTGCAGTCGCTCGTCAAGACGCTTATCTACGCAATAGTCACCATGATGCTGGCCACACTTCTCGGTCTGCTCAGCGCTTGCAGCATCGCTTATGGCAACAAAAAGTTCCGTTATGTCTCTGGCTTAACCGCTCTACCAATCGTCATTTCAGCCGTCGTGATCGGACTCGGCGTCATCATTACCTTCGACTCACAACCAATTGACTGGCGTGGTGCGCAATTGATGTTGCCTTTGGCGCACGCACTCGTCGCATTGCCGCTGGCCATGCGCATCATCTCGCCCGTGTTACAAGCAATTCCTGACTCACTTCGCCAAGCCTCAAATGTGCTCGGAGCATCCTCGTGGCAAACCTGGCGCAATATCGACCTTAAAATAATTCGCCGCGCAGTCGCCGCGGCCGCTGCAATTTCTGCCGCTGTTTCAATCGGTGAATTCGGCGCGAGCAGTTTTCTAGCTCGGCGCGGCTCCGAAACTCTGCCAATCACGATCTCGCGCTTGCTTTCTCGCCCAGGCGACTCATTGCGCACACAAGCGTTCGTCTTGGCAACCCTGCTTGCACTGTTTAGCATCGCGATCATCTTCATCATCGACCGAAAAAATTCTCATGCTTGAAATCGACAAAGCCTCGGTTGTCTATGAGTCTTCCCAACTCTTTGCGAACCTCTCACTAAAGATAAACGCCCACGAAATCGTCGCACTCACTGGTCCAAGCGGCTGTGGCAAAACAACTTTGTTGCGTTGCATCGCCGGTCTTGAATCGATTAGCACGGGCACGATTCTCCTCAATAATCAAGACATCACCAATCAACCAACGCACTTACGCAAGATCGGCATGGTTTTTCAAGATAACCAACTGTTTCCGCACTTGACTGTCGGTCAAAACATTGCCTACTCGTTAAAAATAAAACGGGTCGACAAAAAAATTACGGAGCAAAAAGTGCGCGAAGTTACCTCTCTCGTCGGTCTTGCACATCTCATCGACCGAACCGTCACAAATCTGTCAGGTGGCGAAGCAAAACGCATCGCTGTCGCCCGCGCACTGGTCGCTGAACCTAAAGTTTTGCTGCTCGACGAACCACTCACAGGCTTGGACCCAGACCTGCACGGCCGTTTGCTCGAAGATCTCGGCAAATTGTTGCGCACGCGTGGCACAACGGTTCTGCACGTCACTCACGACAAAGCCGAAGCATCGACAATCGCCGACAGAGTTCTCGACTTGCGCCAACTAATCTCATAATTTGTGGCTACACCAAACTTTCAAGTCGCAATTGTCAGCACCGAAGAGACCTACGCTCTGCGCACAGCAGTTCTGCGTGCAAACACACCAACTGCTGACCCAAAATATGATGAAGACTCGAAACCGGGCACAGTTCACCTCGGCATTTTCGACGAAAACAAAACTTTGATCGCCACATCAACTTGGGTCATTAACCCATGGCAAGACGACCCATCAGCCAAGGCAATTCAACTGCGTGGCATGGCTGTGGCCACATCGAATCAGAAGTCAGGGCTCGGCAAACTACTGCTTGATGCAGGCATCAGCCATGCAAAGAAGCACGACTCAAAATATATTTGGGCCAAAGCCCGCGACTCAGCACTCGACTTTTATCTGCGCAACAGTTTTGTTTCAGTCGGCGGCGGCTTCACCGAAGGCGTCACTCAGATGCCACATCACTTGGTCGTCCGCGAGATCTGAACTTGCTCACAACGGTTCCGGTTTGGCAAGCCCGTTAACTTCAACTCGACCCATCAACCACGCCAAGCGTTGGGACGGCGATAACTTTTTCGCAATCTCAGGCAGGTCCGTCATGCCCATTGGTTTGCGACTGCGCCACAGCATTATCTGCTGGTCAAGTTCAAGTCGTACAAATAGTGGCGTTAAGTCGTCGTAACCAAAACCTAAGTTCAAGTCAGCATGATGAAATTCAACTTCACGCCAACGCAAAAAGACAACCGACGACATCTCAATTACTCGTCCGCCTAAATTACGTCCTTCACCCGACCAGGCTTTCTCATTTGCGCTCGCCCAAGCTGCTTCGAGACCGTAAATGCTCAGGCGCAAATCCATCACCAATTCTTCGGCGCTTCGCGTCGCTCCACGCTCAATGTCGCCGTTGCGTTGCTCGGCGCTTGCATATTGTTCGCCCACCTCTCCGCGCACAGCGGCCTGCAACAAAGTCACGTGGCTATCTGCATGGCGCGCCAAATGGGACAGCACATGTCCACGCGACCAGTTCGGCAGAAGCGAATCTTCACGACTCTGGTCATCTGTCAAAGTTTCAAGCGCCCCAAGCAATCGCTGATGCGCAGCCGCACAACCCGAAACGTGCTCGTTTAACGTGTTGGCAAATTTTCGCTGATCAGACTC
>CAMBWL010000063.1 GCA_945871625.1 Bifidobacterium breve | reverse complement strand
GCAAAGCTTTGGCGCAATCAGCAACTCGGTAACCAACATGATGCAAACCCTCGCCGCGCTTTTCGAGCGATTTGGCAACCGGCGAATCAGGTCGAGTCGGCGTCAGCAACTGCACAAAACTTTGCGCGACTTCTAACAGTGCTTCTTCGACGCCGTCTTGCTCGACGACTTCACGATGAGTCACAGTCGCGCCAAATGCACGCTTGTAATAGTCGATCGCCGCTTCTAGATCGTGCACTGCAATTGCGACATGGTCGATCTCGGTGAGTATCACTATTTCCTCCTGAAACGATTGATATTTTCTTCGCCAACCTTGGCGCGCAATGCCGGGTCGTCAATACCCATGCCTTCACGAGGGGCGAGACACAACACGCCAATCTTTCCTTCGTGCATGTTGTTGTGCACCTGATAAGCCGCTTCGCCGGTTTGATCAAGCATGAACACTTGTGACATCACCGGATGAATCATGCCTTTTTGAATCAAACGGTTTGCTTCCCATGCTTCGCGATAGTTGGCAAAGTGGCTTCCGATCAATCGTTTGAGTCGCATCCAAAAATGCCTGTTATCAAATTCCAGCATGTAACCACTGGTTGCTGCACACGTCGCGACGATTCCTCCGCGCTTGACGACATACATCGAAGCGGCAAACGTTGAGCGGCCTGGGTGCTCGAACACAATGTCTGGATCTTCGCCAACGAGAGCACGGATGTCGCCACCGAAACGGCGCCACTCTTTTTCATTGTGCGTGTTGTCATCATTCCAAAACTTGTAATTAGCGGCCTTGCGATCAATCACTGCTTCGCAACCCATCTCACGCAAGATTTGTGCTTTTTCTGGAGAACTCACGACACCAACCGGAATGCCACCACCATTGAGAACGTACTGCAACGCATAGGCACCGATACCACCTGACGCGCCCCAAATAAGCACAACATCACCTTGCTTCATGTTGGCGCCATTCTTGGAAACCAACATGCGATAGCTCGTCGAGTTACACAGCGCATTCACCGCAGCCTCTTCCCACGAAAGATGCGCTGGTTTTGGCATCAATTGATTTGCTTTGACCACCGACAAGTCGGCAAGGCCACCAAAATTTGTTTCATAACCCCAGATGCGCTGGTTGCTGCCCAGCATTGAGTCGTTATGTGAAGTCGGATCTTGATCGTCAACGTGATTGCAATGCACCGTGATTTTGTCACCAGGCTTCCAGTTGCGCACGGCCGAGCCAACACGCAGCACCACGCCAGAAGCATCACTGCCCATTACGTGATAGTCAAGATCGTGGCGCTTTGCCCATGAACTTTCGCGTGCTAGTCGCGTAAGTGCCCCAAACGTGGAGATCGGTTCAAAAATGCTTGTCCATACTGTGTTGAAGTTGATGCTGCTTGCCATCACCGCGATGAGTACCTCGTCTGGCGCAATCTCAGGCGTCGCAACTTCTTGGATGTGCACACTTTTGCGTGGGTCTTTATTCGCCGACGCGACACCTGCAAACATTTCTTGTTCACTCTTGAGCACTACGGCTGCGCGATACGTGGCAGGTATTTCTAGTGCTGCAAATGTGGCCGAGTCAGCCCCATTTTGGATGGCTTCCAAAATATTTTTCATGAATTAACAGTACAGACCCCAAACCCCTACGCTGTAACCCATGCCAGGTTCATACATCATCTCGGGAGCCCGTACACCGATCGGCAAACTGAGTGGCGCACTCTCGTCGTTTAGTGCGGCTGACCTGGGCGGCTTCGCAATCGCCGCGGCGTTGCAGCGTGCTGGTGTCTCACCAGACGAAGTTGAACATGTGATCATGGGTCAAGTTTTGATGGCGGGACAAGGTCAAGTGCCGTCGCGACAAGCCGCGGTCAAAGCTGGCATTCCGATGAATGTGCCGAGTGTCAACATCAACAAAGTTTGTTTGTCAGGCTTGAATTCAATTTATTTGGCCGACCAAATGATTGCCAACGGCGATGCAGACATCGTCGTCGCTGGCGGCATGGAGAGCATGACCAACTCGCCGTATTTGGCGATGGGTGCACGCGGTGGATTTCGGTTCGGTGACGTGCAACTACTCGATGCGATTCAACGCGACGGCTTGTGGTGTGCCTTCGATGCTTGCCTGATGGGCCTTGGCACCGAGCGCTATGCCGCTGGTGAAATTAGTCGTGATGCGCAAGACGATCTGGCAATGAAAAGCAACCAACGCGCCGCGGCGGCAATCGCAAACGGCAAACTTGCCGAAGAAATTGTTCCGATCACGATTCCGCAACGCAAAGGTGAGCCAATTGTGATCAGCGACGACGAAGGTGTGCGTGCCGCCACAACGATGGAGTCGCTGGCTTCACTGAAGCCGGCGTTCGACAAAACGGGCACGGTCACCGCCGGCAATGCCAGTCAAATTAGCGACGCTGGTTCGGCAGTTGTAATGATGTCAAAACGCGCCGCCGACAAGCGCGGCATAAAGCCACTCGGCGAATTTGTTTCATATGGCATGGTTGCCGGCCCCGATAGCGCTTCGTTGTTGCATCAACCAAGTCGCAGCATCATCAAAGCGCTCGAGCGAGTCGGTAAAAAAGTTTCTGATGTCGATCTCTTTGAAATCAACGAAGCGTTCGCCGCAGTCGGCATCGCCTCGATGCGCGACCTGGGCATTACCGACGAAATCGTCAACGTCAATGGTGGCGCGATAGCACTTGGCCATCCGATCGGTATGAGCGGCAATCGCCTGGCTTTAACTCTGCTTCACGAACTGCGCCGCCGTGGTGGTGGCTTGGGTGCCGCTGCGTTATGTGGTGGCGGCGGTCAAGGCGACGCACTGATTTTGCGCGTCGGTTAATTTCAAACCAGTTATTAGCCAGTAACTTCGCGTCGACCTTCGAGCGCACGACCCAATGTAAGTTCGTCGGCATATTCAAGATCGCCACCCACAGGCAATCCACTGGCGAGTCTCGTGACTTTCACACCGAGTGGCCGCAACACCCGCGCCAAATACATCGATGTGACATCGCCTTCGGTATTCGGGTTGAGACACAAAATCACTTCTTTGACGCCTTGAGGCTCGATACGCGCCAGAAGTTCACGAATTTTCAGTTGTTCGGGCCCAACACCATCGAGCGGACTAATGGCACCCAATAAAACATGATATTGACCAGAAAATTCACGAGTCTTCTCGATCGCCACAACATCTCGCGACTCTTCAACGACGCAAATTGTTGTTGCATCACGGCGGTCGTCACTGCAGAACTGGCACAAATCGACCTCAGAAAAATTTGAGCACCGCTGACAGAATTTGACCGTGGCTTTTGCCTTCGTAATCGATGTCGAAAGTTGTTCAACGTCGCGATCATCGCTTTTAATCAAATGAAAAGCGATTCGCTGTGCTGACTTCGGCCCGATGCCAGGCAAACGAGACAGCGCATCGATCAGCGCCTGCATCGGTTGGGTGTATGCAGAAGCCATTGCTAACTACTACTTCTTGTCATCAATAATTTGCGACCCCGGAAACGCCTTGGCAAGTTCGTCAATTGGCGATGAGTGCGAACCGTTCGGGGCTTTGGTCGTCTGAGAGACATCTTCAATAATCTCACTGTCGTCTAATGGTGCAGAAGACTTGTCGGATTTGCCACGTTTCGACTCGGCAACGACAAATTTGATTTCAACTCTTCTACCTGAAACTCTTTTCAGCGAGTCAAGCAGGGTTTGCAGGTGCTCGTTCGATTTGGAAATATGCATCTCGCTTGGCGCGGCAAGCGTGAGCACGCCATCTGTGCAATCTTTGACATTGACCGCACTGTAGAGCGCCCGAATAATCGGTTTTTGTGCCGCGACAACCTCTGTCCAATACGACTTGATCTCACTGTCAGCCATGACAGCAGAACTTGTCTCAACTGCTGATGTAGATGGTGCTTCGGCAACCTGACTTGTTGACGGTTTTGATGGCTGCGCAGTTGGCACGGCAGAAGGCATCGCCGAAGATGCTCGACCACCAAGTTTGGCTCGACCCGTGCTCGGATCAACAAGTGGTGGTCGGGGGATCGGCCCAGTTGCGTCACGCGTGGCGATTGCCCCAGATTCAAGACGCTCAATTCGCGACATCAGCGCGGCGACGTCTGTGTTCGAATTTTGACGCGTGAGTTTGACAAGCGCAACCTCAACCAACAATCGTGCATCTGGTGCGTGGCGAATTTCAATCAAAACATCGCCAAGGATTTCTATTGCTCGCACCACGCTTGCCGCGCCCATACGCCGGGCTTGGTCGCCAACAACTTCGGCGCGTTCTTTGGGCAGTTGCACTAGTTCTGGTGCCATCAATGACAAAAATGCATCGCGCAAATATCGCACGACGTCTTCTGTCAGCGCACGCGGATCGGCACCAAACTGCACGGCGGCACTCACCGCGGCGAGTGCCCGACCTGGATCGTGATCGATAAATGATTCGATGAATTCGTCTAACGAAATCTGTTCTTCAACATCGCCGCCAGACGCAACAACAAGTTCGAGAGCCGACAAAGTGTCGCGCACCGAACCTGCACCGAGTTGTACTACACGATCGATCGCCTCTTCGCTGACGACAAGTTTGGCGTCGGCGACCACCCAACGAACATGTTCCTTCAGTTCTTGAAGAGGCAAAAGATGAAACTGCAAATGTTGTGTTCGACTGCGAATTGTTTCGCTGACTTTTTGCGGATCGGTCGTCGCCAAAACGAACACCACATGATCGGGTGGCTCTTCGAGCGTCTTGAGCAATGCCGCTTCGGCAGGCTTCGAAAGCATGTGCACTTCGTCCAAAATAAAAACGCGATGTCGACCCGGGTTGCCGAGCGCTGCTCGTTCGATTAGGTCGCGCATGTTGTCGACACCGTTGTTGCTCGCGGCATCGAGTTCAAGCACGTCATAACTTGACCCGGCATCAATCGACACGCATGAACCACACTTGCCGCACGGTTCACCATCTTTCAATTTTTCGCAATTAAGAACTTTTGCCAAAATTCTTGCGGTGGATGTTTTGCCTGTACCTCGTGGTCCAGAAAACAAATAGGCCTGACCTTCGCGATTGTTGATCACCGCATTGCGCAAAGCTCGCACTACATGGTCTTGACCTTTGAGTTCGTCGAAGCGACGAGGCCGATATCGGCGATACAGGGACTGGGTTGCCATTTCGTAGCGAGCCTACCTATGGGGTGGTTCACCTCGAGTCAGCCCCATAATTAACTACTCTTTATATACGTAGATGACTATTTCACAAAACAAGCGACCCGCTAAGTTCTCGGTTCTATTCGGGCTAATTGGCCTGTTGTTAACCTTCGGCTTTTTTGGCAATTTGGTGAATGCGGCGGCAGCGGGCACAAACCAACTCAGTTCATCGAACCCATCGCCTGGCCAGGTTGTTTCAGTGCCGCCAACTCAGTTGCAATTGGTTTTTCGTGATCCTCTGGCGAACCCCGAAATTGCCACTTCGATGGGTCTATCGCTCGCCTGCAACGGCACGCTTGTTGGACTAGGAGTGCCACAACTTGGTACTGACTTTAAAACCGTATCGGTCGCACTGACGCAAATTCCGCCAGCGGGATCGTGCGTTGTCAGTTGGGCGTTGCCCGATCGAAGCCTGGGTTCGTTTCAATTCACCTCGGCAGTTGCAATTCAGTCAACCGTGCCAGGGGCGACAGATGGCGCGGGAACACCAGCGGCCCCGACGATCATCGGCGAAACGATTGAACAGCAAGAATCTGGACCGCGAGTCGGTGGCATTCTGGCGTTGCTGCGAATTTTTGAATACCTGTTGATGTCGGCGTTGTTCGGTGGCCTTGCGCTGATCGTGACTGCGTGGCCTGAAGGCCCAACATACGGCGTGATGATTCGCTACATGCGACTCGCGTGGATTTCTTGTGTCGCCACGATGTTTTTTGTTCTCGTGCTAACGACGATGCGCGAAGAGTCGCAGGGTTTCATCGC
>CAMBWL010000062.1 GCA_945871625.1 Bifidobacterium breve | reverse complement strand
GGCATTCGTGATCGCATCAAAGCCTCGTTGACGACGGCAACAAAATTCGGATCATGCAATTGTCGCGGAGATACATTCACCGACATCGTTGCATCACGACGACAAATGCCTTGGTTGATCCATCCGCGCAAATGCGTGAGCGCCTCAAGCAACGCCCAAGAGCCGATCGGCACGATGATTCCTGTCTCTTCGGCAATCGGTATGAACTCGGCGGGCGAGACGGTCGTTCCGTCTTCCATATCCCAACGCATGAGGGCCTCGAACCCAATCACATCGCCCAAATCAATGTCGATAATTGGCTGATGCACGAGCCTCAGTTCACGGCGTTCAAGCGCCCGATAAAGCGCCGTTTCAACCGCGAGACGCTGGTTGACTCGCTCAAGCATTGACTTGTCAAAAATCGCGACGCAATTTCGTCCAGCATCTTTGGCTCGATACATCGCAGTGTCGGCGTGACGCAGCAAGTCATCGGCCGTCATCGTGATCTCTTGGTCGTGCACGGCAACACCGATGCTCGCCGAGACGAAAACATCTCCCTGACGCAAAGAGAGTGGTTCATGAAATGACTCGAGCACCATGTCGGCAAGCAGAACCGCATCACTCTGGTTTTTTGACTTGGCATCGAGCACCACAAACTCATCACCCGATATTCGCCCGACAATGCATCTTTCTGGCAAGGCGACACGAAGTCTCTGGGCGACAGAGATGAGAACATCGTCGCCTGCCGAGTGCCCAAGACTGTCGTTGATATTTTTGAAGCGGTCGACGTCGATAAACAAAACAGTCGGTGCACAACCATTGAATCGCGACTTGAGTATCGCGGTAGAAACATGTTCAAGCATCAAACCACGATTTGGCAAGTTTGTCAGAGCATCTGTCTGCGCCGAATCAATCAGGCGCTGTTGCAGTGAAGCACTGGCGCGCACCGAAAATATCACTCGTGTGGTCACAGCCATTGCCAACACGAAGATAGAAACCGCCCTGACTGTTCGATCGGTTTCATCTGTCGGTGTGGTCAGAGCCAGAACAACGACCGGCAGAACGAGCGCGGCCGTGGTCAGTACGAGTCGTCCCAAGAGTGGTTGTTTTGATCGAACTGCCGTGTGTGATGACAGTGTCGAAACACTCGGATGCAGAATCGTCGCTGACACCAAAAACAAACTCACGACGTAGGGGGAGTTTGTAATCTGTTCATCGATCTGCAATCGTCCCGACTGGTTTGTCGCATACAGAAAGTCTCCGACCAACGAGCAAGAAATCGCCGCACTAGCCAGCCAAACGGCGGGCGTGCGTTCTGAGTCTCCAAACAAAAGCGTGGCCAACATAAAAATGACAACGGCACTTGATGCCAGTGTGATTCCGCGAACGGCGGTCACCGAGAAAACGTCTTGAGAGTTCGCTCGCGCAGGGTTCAAAAAAATCACCCAGATTAAGAACCACGAGCCGAGTCCGATAATCAGCGAATCAAAGATGACATTCAAAGCATCGCGACCGATTCGGTTCTGCACCGTCACGAAAAGACCACAGACCAGAATCAACTGCACGGTCAGAAACAAGGCCTCTGAAATTACTTGGGTTGAAATCGAGTCTGAATCTCTGTTGTCGAAGATTTGCGCGGCAATCAAGAATGAGACAAGCAACAACAATGCAGGCCAAACCCGGCGGTCAGGTTTATTGACAACGGTGCCGATCGCCACGGCGACGATGACTTGGGCGGCTGCGATCAGATAGATCAGGTTGTTGAGCTCGCCACCTCTCCCGAAGATATGCAGGCTTGCGGCGATGAGAGCGAAGCCGATCATCACCCACGCCGCGCGAGAAACGGCTTTGGACATCACGAAAACGGTACTACATATGTTTTGTGCGGTATACGACGGCACGAAGGTCGGATGTCCTAAACTTTGGTCGGGCGGGGTTTTGGACCAACGGTCGGCGTACTGTCACGCCGAGAAAGAACCTTTCGCCGATGTTTGTTACCCGACATTCCAACGTTGTAGACCCGGCGTTGCGGGAAAAGTTGTGGCACCTATATCGGCGCGCATATCAACAGACTGCCGAGGCGACCGTAACTCACGAGATGCTCGAGCAAAGTGAATTCAACGACCAGATTGCACAAGATTCAAATCGTGTTTGGGTGGTTTGGTGCGAGTCTCTGCCGGTTGCGATGACGCTTGTGTCAACCGATGTTCGCGTCACGCGTTGGTTGAGTGACATATATTTTGAAAAACATTTTCCTGAGCGCTTCAATGCAGGACAGGTGCACTACATCGTTTGGGTTGTGGTTGATGCGGCCGCTGATGCGCATGGCGCAAATTCGCTGTTGGCCCGTCAGGCACTTTCTGCAGAAGCCCGTGATGGCGCGCTACTCGTATTCGACGTGCCCGATCTTCATCAGCCAGGACCAAAAGGTGGGGCGGCAGAGTTGCTCTATCGAATGGCCAAGATGGTCGGTGACGTCGAATTATTGCCCCTCTCAACACAGCGTTACTTTGCGCTCGATTTTGCGACATCTGCACGAACCAACTCGGTTCACAGTTCTAATCAAGCAGATAACTCGCAAAATATAGATCGCGCGGTACTCCGCTAGTCTTAGTTCGCAGATGAGTGTTTCCGTAGCCGCAGTAACGGTTGTTGTGCCAGGTTCACACTTAATGTCAGGTTTGCTCGGCGAACGAGACTCGCACCTGCGACTGATTGAAAGTAGGTTTCCGAATACCAAGATTTCGGTGCGCGGCAATGAAATTTCTATCTCCAGAGACGAGACAGACACGGTAGGTCGTCTGTTTGAAGAGCTCACATCGCTATTGCAGGCTGGCGAAAATCTCGATTTGACCGTGGTGGCCCGAAGCATCGAGATGCTTCGACTGCAGCAGCGACCAACGTCGGTGTTGACGCACGACATCCATCGGGCGATTCACGGCAAGCCTGTACGGCCCAAAACTTCGGGGCAAAAGCAATACGTCGACGCAATTCGCGACAGTGTCATTACTTTCGGTCTTGGTCCTGCGGGCTCAGGCAAGAGTTGGTTGGCCATTGCCATGGCGGTGCACGCATTGCAGACAAAAACTGTTCAAAGGATTATTCTGACCCGACCCGCAGTCGAGGCAGGCGAGCGGCTTGGGTTTTTACCGGGCGATTTGATGGCCAAGTTAGATCCCTATCTTCGACCGCTATATGACGCGCTACACGACATGGTCGGTGCCGAGGGCGCCCAAAAACTGATTGAGAAACAAATAGTTGAAGTCGCACCACTTGCCTATATGCGCGGACGAACGCTGAACAACAGTTTCATTATTTTGGACGAAGCGCAAAATGCGACACCTGAACAAATCAAAATGTTTCTAACTCGCATCGGCTTCGGTTCTAAAGTCGTCGTCACCGGTGACATGACGCAAGTCGACGTACCGGATAATCGCAGTGGTTTGGTCGGCTTAGAAAAAATTCTAACGGGCATCGAAGGTTTGTCATTCGTGCATCTCGGCACGAGTGATATCGTGCGCCATAAAATTGTCAGCGACATCGTTTCGGCTTATGAGCAAAGAGGACCGAGTACGGTGAATAACCGTGCTTGAGCCGCACATCAAACGCACTGGTCCGCGAAAAGTTGGTGGAGACGGTGAAATTGAAGTCTTTTGTGCCGACGAACAAACGGATGTCTCCGTAGATGTTGCACGCTGGCATTTGCTTGCCAAAGATGTCTTGATCGCCGAGGGCGTTCGTGGTGCGGCTGAGTTGACGTTGATGTTCGTGCCAGAGTCGGCAATCGCGGGACTGAACGAAAAATATATGGGTAAATCCGGGCCAACAGACGTTCTTTCGTTTCCGTTAGATGCTGTTGAAACCACGCGCACGCCAGGCCCGAGTGCATTGACGAGTGGTCCGCACAAATCTGCGCTTGACATCAATGATCTGCCAATTCTGCTTGGCGATGTCGTGATTTGTCCCGCCGTCGCTCAGCGCCAAGCCCCGAATCATGCTGGCAACATCGACGACGAATTCGCATTGCTCGTGACTCACGGTGTGCTGCACGTCTTGGGCTACGACCACAAGCAAGACGCTGATGCTAAAAAAATGCAATCTCGCGAGCGAGAATTGCTAGAGATGCATCATTGGCGCGCGCCGATGCCGGCGAACTTCAACAAGGTCTACGAATGATTCTTGCCAGCGCACCCACGGCAGCAGATTATTGGATGCTGTTTGCGATTGCCGTATTGCTAATCGCCTTGACCTTCTTGTCGTTGGCTGAGATGAGTCTCTCAAGGATCACAAAACAAAAAGCACAGGCGCTTTTAGATCAAAATAGTAAACGAGCCAAAATCATATTGAGACTTGCCGCAGACCCAACCAAATGGGTCAATCCGTTGTTGTTGACCGTGAATATTTTTCAGACCGTGCAGGCCACACTGACGGGCATCGTGGCAGGCAGACTGTTCGCAGCACCAGGAGTGGCAATCGGCGTCACGCTCAATGTCATCGTTTTCTTTGTGTTGGCCGAAGCAGTACCGAAAACATACGGGCTGATCCATCCTGTGCGTGGTGCAACGCTCACTGCGATACCAGTACATGCATTGACGAGTTTTTATCCATTGCGGATGATTTCGCAAGGACTGATCAAACTCACTAATGCCATAGTTCGTGGCAAGGGCCTTGCGGCCGGACCATTCATCAGCGAACAAGAGTTTCTTGGCATCGTCGAGGCGGCGGCTCATGACTCAGTGATCGAGCACGAAGAACGTGAGTTGATTGAATCTGTGATTGAGTTTGGTGACACCGTGGTGCGTGAAATTATGGTGCCACGTCCTGATGTGGTCACAATTAATGACGACCTAACCATCAGCCAAGCGATCAATATCATCGTCGAGCATCAACTCAGTCGTTTGCCGGTGCTGCGCGCCGATGACGATGATCAAGACGACCTGGTTGGTGTCGTCTTCGCCAAAGATCTGATAGCTGCCGAACGAGCGGGGCGAGGCAACGAGTCGATCAAGAGTTCGTTGCATACGGTTGAAGTAGTGCCAGAAACGAAACCTGTCTCTGAGTTGATGCGTCAAATGCAGCAGGACAAGTTTCATTTGGCGATGGTCGCCGATGAATACGGTTTGCTGGCGGGTCTCGTGACGCTTGAAGATTGCCTTGAAGAGCTCGTCGGCGAGATCGGCGATGAGCACGATGAAGACGACACCTCGGTTCAGCGACAACCCAATGGCGATCTTTTGGTCGCGGGCGTAACAACGATCGACAAATTGAACGAAATTCTTGAATCAGAAATTAGTACCGAAGATTATGACACTGTTGGTGGTTTGGTGTTTGGCGAACTAGGTCATGTGCCCGAGGTGGGCGAGACTGTTATCCAAGATCGCTGGAAGTTTCGTGTTGAAGATCTAGACGGTCGAAGAATTCAAATTGTGCGCATTTCGTCGGTCAAATAGTTTCAAGTTAGTCTCGGAGCATGGAAATCTCGTTACGCGGTAAGACGGCTCTCGTTACTGGTGCGTCACGCGGTATTGGCAAAGCAATTGCAAAGTCTTTTGTTGATGCTGGTGCCCAAGTAATGCTCACTTCTCGCAAAATTGACGCCCTGCGTGCAGCCGCCAATGAAATGGATGGTGAGACTGAAGTTTTTGCGGCCAACGCTGGCGACATTGAACAAGCGCAGGCATGCGTTGATGCGACGATGAAACGGTTTGGCAAAATTGACATCTTGGTCAACAATGCGGCAACCAATCCGTACTATGGCGACACTCTTGGTGTCGATTCGGCACGCTTCGACAAAACATTCCAGGTCAACTTGAAGGGTCCGTTGTTTTGGAGTCAGGCGGCATGGAACGCTTCGATGCAAAACAATCCGGGCGTGATTCTGAACATTGCATCAGTTGGCGGTCTTAGAGCCGAGCATGGACTCGGCGTGTATAACTTGACCAAGGCCGCGGTCATCCATTTGACGAGTCA
>CAMBWL010000061.1 GCA_945871625.1 Bifidobacterium breve | reverse complement strand
CACGAGCGATATTGCTGGCGAGCGAACTACACGACTCAACCGAGCCGCTTAATTTGGGCAACAATCGTGAAATCACAATTCGTGAAACAGCCGAAACGATCGCCCGAATTATCGGTTTTTTGGGCGAACTAGTTTGGGACTCGTCGCGCCCGGATGGCCAACCGCGACGCCGCGTTGACGCATCACGCGCCGAGCGTGAACTGGGCTGGCACGCCTCTACTGACTTTGAAGATGGTCTGCACGAAACCGTGAACTGGTTTCTTGCAAATCGTCAACAAGCACTAACCCTGCACTCATAGAGTCGTGACGTTTCCGCCGCCGCAAGTTCCACCGCCGTTGTCTCGCGCGACGCAATCGGTGCCACGATCAAAACGACCGTCACGACCCAACTTTCGGCCATCCACGAACAAAACATCGGTCACAAATGCAATCGTCTCGACCAACGTCGGTCTTTATTTGTGGATGTCGCTTTCGGGTTTTGACGAAACTTCAATAAATTTCGTCATCTCTCGACGGTTTCTCGAGCAGGGCGAGTGGTATCGGCTGATCAGTTGCGGTTTTGTGCACTTCGGCGTTTTTCATTTGGCGATGAACATGCTCTTGGCATATCAACTTGGTCAGTTGTTCGAACAAAAAATCGGCTCACTCAGATTTGGTCTGCTCTATCTGACTTCACTTCTAGGTGGATCGGTTGGCGCATTGCTGATCAGCCCCGATGCAATCACGGGCGGTGCATCTGGCGCCGTGTTTGGTCTAATGGCGGCAGCACTAGTCGGATTTCGTCAAGACCGGGTCAACCCGCTGCGCACGGGCATTGGCGCGACTTTTGCGCTGAACATCTTGATCACCCTTGTGATCCCGGGAATCTCGATTGGTGGGCACTTTGGTGGGGCGATAACTGGCGCGATCTGCAGTTTGTTTTTGCTAACTCCAACCAAAAGATCTCTGCCAAAGTTCGTCGAAATATTTGCGCCGCTGATGATCTGCGTTGGGTTGATTTATGTCGCAGTCAATTTCGTAAGCGCGTGACACCCTCGCCTTACTCTTACTAAATCAATTCGTAATCAAAGAAATCCGAGGGGTAATGCTTCATACAATCAGACCATTATCAGATGTGCCTCGCGCACAACTCGACCCGATCACGACTCTTTCAGAAAAACTGAGTGTTTTTGCACTGGCGCTTTCAAGGCCATTGCGTCACGAGACGTTGGTTCTGTGTCTTGATCATCAGCAGCGTGGTGTTGGTCTCATCGCCTTTGACTCAAAACGTGGACTGATTGAAATCATCGACCGGATTATCGGCGCGGCAATCAACATTGATTCAGCGACGACTATTTCACTGCTCACCGCACGCGGTGGCGATCACCAAAAGAAAAGCGATAAATCTCAATTCTTAATGGCTGCGAATCGCTGCCAAGATGCCGGTCTCGCCCTAAGCGACTGGCTGCTTGTCGGCGATGGCGATTTGTGCAGTCTTAATTAACTGTGGCAACCGCAACCAGAGCCACACCCACCCATTTTCGCTGCAGGCATCGCCGGCGCATTTGAAGCACTGTTGCCACCGCCGACCGAGGCAAAAACAGAGAGCAGTCGAACCGAGTTTTCGTGACCTTGCGAGCACTTTGCAGGCTCGTTGGCGGCCGACATCGCGCGACGCTCTTCAAACACTTGGTCACACGTGCGACAACGAAACTCATACACCGGCATGGTTTGCAGTCTAGGTGTTGCTGATCTGTCATTGCTAGATCGATAAATGTACAGAATTTAATGATTAAATTAAGTGTGTTCTCAGCGCAATCGTCGACGACTCAGACCGCACCCAGCACAACAGTTGAACAGCAAACCGAACATGTGTTGCAGACCGGCAAGCCACTTGTCGCGCACATCGTAAAAACCGACAAAGATGAATCAGCGGCGGCCAAAGTTCTTGAAGCACGAATAAACGGCACGCCAATTGAGGCACTGTGCGGCCATGTTTGGGTGCCGTCACGCGACCCGAAACAACTGCCGATGTGCCAGGCCTGCAAAGAAATTTACGAAATGTATCGCGGCTTCAACGACGGACTAAACGAACAGCCAGCCGAATAGCGCGCGAAAATGCCCGACTTCAACTCGTTATTTTCGTTCGCGATCGCTTCGGTTGCGTTGTTGGTGATTCCAGGGCCTGCAGTCATTTACATCGTCAACCGCAGCGTGGCTAATGGTCGGTCAATCGGACTGGCGGCAGTTTGCGGCATCGAACTCGGCACTTTCATGCATGTGTTGGCGGCGACCGTTGGTCTTTCGGCAATTTTGGCGACCTCACAAGATGCTTTCAACGTCGTCAAATATCTGGGTGCGTCGTATCTCGTGCTTGTCGGTCTGCGCACACTCTCGCGCCAGCCAGAGACAATCACCTCTTCGGTGAACGCAATGACAAGAACTCAAGCATTTCGTCAAGGCTTCGTGATCAACACGCTGAATCCAAAAATCGCGCTTTTTTTTCTGTCATTTCTGCCACAGTTCATCGACCCAGATAAATCTTCAAACGCGCTGCAATCTTTGATGCTCGGCACGGTATTCGTGACTTGTGGTTTTATTACAGACGGCATTTACGCATTGACTGCTAGTTCATTGCGCGAAACTTTGGCCAAGGGCAAGACCTTGCCTTTTATTCAGCGATATGTCGCCGGCATTGTGTTTGTGCTGCTCGGCATCGTGGCTGGGTCAGCGAAAATCTCTTGAAACAACGCCACGCGTAGCAATTTTTAGTTCGCTCAAATGCTCAGCGATGATGTTGACCACCCCTTGCGAAGATTCGATTCTGCCCCGCACAAGCAGAGCCGAAGCGTTGATTGCGGCATGGCGAAATCGTTTGAAACAACCCTGTGAAACTATGACGTTGATCAGACCAGTTTCATCTTCGAGGCCAAAAAATGTGACGCCGCGCGAAGTAGATGGGCGTTGGCGATGCGTGATCACACCGCCGACGAATATTTTTGAGCCGTTTTCAACTTTTGCTAGTTCGTTTGCAGTGACTACACCGAGTTGGCTCAACTGACCGCGCACAAACTGAGTGGGGTGACCATCAATAGAAATGCCGATTGACCAAAGATCGCAAATTGATTTTTCGATCGGTTGCATGCCCGGTAGTTGTGGCGAATCACTGCCGGTCGTCACACCCGCCAAACGCTCGGGTCGACTTTGAATAACGGCACCTGCCGACCAGAGTGCATCTCTGCGCGATATTTCAAAGCACTGCGTGTATGCACCTGATGTTGCCAGCGTTTCTATCTGCGACAAACTGAGTTGTGGCACTCGGCGAACCAAATCTTCCATGCTCGTAAACGGTCGCGCAGTTTCAATTGCTTTTGCGAGTTCGTCGCCAATGCCACGCACCCCAGAAATGCCGAGACGCAAAGCGAAGCCACCTGCTGAGTTGTCACACGGTTCTAAAGTTGCCGCGGCTTTTGATGCGTTCAAATCTGGGCTCAACACGACCACGCCATGTCGTTGTGCATCTTGCACGAGCGAATGTGGCGACCAAAAACCCATCGGCTGGGCATTCAACAATGCGGCATAAAATGCCGTCGGCTCGTGAAACTTAATGTATGAAGACGCATACACGAGATAGGCAAACGAAACTGAGTGACTCTCGGGAAACCCGTAACTGGCGAACGCTTGCATCTTTTCAAAAATCTCGTCGGCGACCACGCCAATGATTTTGTTTTGTGCCATCCCGTCATAAAGTCGCTGACGAAGTCGTTGCATCCGAGCATGTGAGCGTTTTGAACCCATGGCTTGACGCAACTCATCGGCTTGATTGGGTGTGAAGCCGGCAATGTCGATCGCCATTTGCATCAGTTGCTCTTGAAACAACGGCACCCCCAATGTTTTGCCCAAACTATTTTCTAACAATGGATGCAAATACGTGACGGGCTCTTGACCGTTGCGTCGACGAATATATGGATGAACCGAACCGCCCTGAATTGGGCCGGGGCGAATCAACGCAACTTCGACAACCAGGTCATAGAACCTTCGTGGTTTAAGCCGCGGCAGCGTGGCCATTTGAGCGCGTGACTCAATTTGAAAAACACCGACCGTGTCGGCTCGACACAGCATTGCGTAGACATCGTCTTCTTGCGGGATCATCGCCAGATCAATTTGTTTGCCACGAAACTCGGCAATTAAATCGACTGCGTTGTGCAGGGCCGAAAGCATGCCCAAACCCAAAAGATCGAACTTAACGAGACCGATCGCGGCGCAATCGTCTTTGTCCCACTGCAAGACGCTGCGATCTTTCATGCGCCCCCACTCGACTGGGCAGACCTCGCTGACTGGCCGATCACAAATCACCATGCCGCCAGAGTGAATGCCCAAATGTCGTGGCGCGTCCAAAACTTGTCGGGCAAGATCTAAAACTTGAGCAGGTATTTCGTGCTGCGTGTTTTCAGAGTTTGCCAACGAACCATGCATGCCGACTTGCTTGCTCCAGGCATCTTGCTGACCGGGCGCAAAACCCAGTGCCCGAGCCATATCGCGAACAGCCGAACGCGAACGATATGTAATTACGTTGGCGACTTGCGCCGCATGGTGGCGGTCGTAACGATTGAAAACATATTGAATTACTTCTTCACGGCGACCGCTTTCAATGTCGATGTCGATGTCTGGCGGCCCGTCGCGTTCTGTCGACAAAAATCGCTCGAACAACAAGCCCAACGAAACAGCATCGGCTTTGGTGATGTCTAACGCAAAACAAACTGCGCTGTTGGCTGCACTACCCCGACCCTGGCAATAAATGTTTGATCGCTGACAAAACTGCACGATGTCAAAAACAACCAAAAAATAACCGGCGAAGCCAAGGTGCGCGATGATTTCAAGTTCGTGATCAATCGTCTTCCAGGCTCGGGCGCGTAGCGAAAGATCTTCGAAATTGTTCGCAGGTCGAGCGCCATATCGACGAGTTGCACCTTGTTCGACCAAACGACGCAAATACGAAATTTCGTCGAGGTCATCTGGGCAAATAAACGGCGGAAGTTTTGGTGCGACCAAAGACAAGTCAAATGCCGAAGACTCGGCGATTTGCGTTGTCAGTTCGACTACACCTGGGTAGCGATTAAACCGACGAAGTTGCTCTTTGCCACTGCGAATATAGGCGCTCGGTGCCGGTGGCAAGTGCGCATCAATTTCATCCAGACTTGATCGCTGTCTGACTGCCGCAAGTGCGACTGCCAAACGATGCTCGCGCAGCGATGCATAGCTCACATCATTGGTTGCAATGCACTGCAAGTCGTGTCTCATTGCCAACTGCACAAGAGCATCGTTGCGAGTCGAGTCAAGTGGATCACCGTGATCACAGAGTTCGACCAAAACTCGATCGCGACCAAACTCGCTAACTAGTTTTTGCAATTGACGCGATGCCATTTGTGGACCGTGTCGTTCGAGTGCTTGATTGACAATGCCAGTGTTGGCACCGGTGAGAACCCAGCAACTATCGGCCAGACCTTCGGCAATTTTGGCTGTATCAAAAATTGGCGCAGACTTCGAACCCGCCAATTGTCCGAGCGTTATTGCGCGCGAAAGTCGCGAATAACCCGACGGGCCATCGGCGATCAAAACGATTTGTGCATCGCCATCACGACTGTGGCGACTCGAGCATGTGAGTTCGGCGCCAAACAAAGTTGGCAAACCAAATGCTCGTGCCGCTTGGGCAAACTTGACGACGCCATAAAGACCGTTGCGATCTGTGAGCGCAAGTGCCGTCAGTTGATTGTGCACCGCAACTTCGACAAGTTGCTCAGGGTGTGAAGCGCCGTATAAAAACGAAAAATTTGACCGACAATGCAGTTCGGCGTAATCACCCATTCGGCTAAGCGTAGCGAACATATGTTCGCTCGTATCATGGGGTTTTGTCTGGGTTTTTGTCTGGGTCCGGTTCTACAACGATCTGGTAAAGATTTGCTCCGCGACACGAATTGCACCACGAGCACCGTCTTCTGAAACCCGCAATGCATCCGCAAAACTAAACCACTTCACTTGCTGACTCTCACCA
>CAMBWL010000060.1 GCA_945871625.1 Bifidobacterium breve | reverse complement strand
ATTCTTCAGACGAATCGATCTTTGGTCGGTCGTCGTGGTCAATCCGCTGAACAAGGGTTGCTGCAACCACTCATCAATAAATTTTGGCACACCAATTTGTTCTATCCGTCTGGCGAGTTCTTCGTCACTGCGAATTCGCGCCATTCGAGTTTCCTTGTCTTCGATTCCCGCACTTGTGCTGACGAGAACTAGTCGTTGAACCTTGTCTGGTTCGGCGAGGGCTGCTGTCAGACAGAACCTGCCACCCATTGAGTAACCGACGTAAGTTGCATCGCCACCGACCTCGAGGATCGCTTTTGCACCTGACTCTAAATTCAGTGAGAGATCGCTCGAGTCGCCATGGTTCGGCGCGTCAATTGCGACAAGTTCAAATTGTTTGTCGAGGGTCGAGACAATTTCGGCCCAAGTTTCTTGTGTCTGTGTAAATCCATGGACCAATGCGATTCGAGGTCCTTGGCCAAAGCGCCAATTTGCGAGCATCAGATGGTGCTCGGCGGGCGTGGCATTGTGAGGTTTGCCACAGTCGACAAACTTTTTACTCTCATTGCTGCCACGATAGAGGCATGGCTTCTTCGGCTGCGACCACGGCGACCTTTTGTGCCACTTTGGTGGATGAATGGGTGCTCTGCGGGGTGCGTCACGCAGTGGTCTCACCCGGCTCACGGTCGACGCCGATGGTCCTCGAAATCTCCAATCGATCAGAAATCGAAATGCATATCTTCCACGATGAACGCAGCGCAAGTTTTGCCGCACTCGGCATCGCCAAGGCATCGGGTGTGCCGGCAATTCTCTTGTGTACCTCAGGCACCGCCGCAGTTGAGTTTCATCCGGCTGTTGTCGAGGCAAGTCACGCCGAGGTACCGATGTTGGTTTGTACCGCCGACAGACCCCCAGAACTACAGGGTGTAGGCGCGCCTCAAACCATCAACCAGCACGGTCTCTACGGCGATGCAGTTCGGAAATTTTTCAATGCTGATGTGGCCGATGATTTGCAACGAGATTCATGGCGGGCCCTTGCGCATGAAATGTTCTCTGCCGCACTCGGTGCCGGTGATTCACAAAGTTCGGGCCCCGTGCACTTGAATCTTCAGTTTCGCGAGCCCTTGGTTGGAGTTGCAACAGAGTTACCACAAATCAACGAGCATCGTCCTGAAATGATCATGAAATCTTTTGCCGAAATCTCTTCGCGACAGCAACGAAAACTGCTCTATCTTCTTGGCAGCAAACGCGGCCTGATCATTGCCGGACCCGAAACATACCTGCTCAGTTCGGTGCTGCAACTAGCCGAGCAACTTGGTTGGCCGATCTTCGCTGATCCGCGCAGCGTGGCTCGGGTAAAAAACAAGTTCGTCATCGCCGCCTTTGATTCAATTTTGCGTAACTCGCTGTTTGCACAAAATCATCAACCCGAAGTTATTCTGCGTCTCGGAACTCCACCCGCATCTAAAGTCACCAATACTTGGTTGGCGTCGTCGGTCGCGACACAAGTGGTCTTGACAACCACACAAAAACTCGTCGACCCTGAACGGCGAACAGAAATGCACCTTGTCGGCGAAATCGACGGACTTTGTGCCGATGTTGCTGCCAGCCATGGCGTTAATTCTGATAGCGAGTGGATCACCGAATGGTCGCGTGCCGAAGAGGCAGCGCAAATGGCGATCAATGAAGCGCTGACAAACGAGCCGACGTTGACCGAACCGGCGATCGCTCGTGCACTTTGCTCGATGTTGCCCGAGTCGTCGCACCTAGTCGTCTCTAGTTCGATGCCGATTCGCGATGTTGAATGGTTCGGCGCCCCGCGCACGGGTCTTACGGTTCATGCCAACCGCGGGGTCAATGGTATTGACGGCGTCGTGAGTACTGCGGTTGGAGTGGCTTTGGCGACAAAAGAACCGACGAGTTTGCTGATCGGTGACCTCGCTCTGTTGCACGACACCAACGGGCTGATCAATTTGGCGGGCCGCAAAATTGACTTAAGAATTGTCGTGATTGACAATGGCGGTGGCGGAATATTTTCGTTCCTACCGCAAGCATCGGATCTAGACCAAGACAAGTTCGAAAAGATTTTCGGGACTCCCCACAAAGTTGATATTTCTATGTTGGCGAAAGCCCATCAGATACCCGCCGAGACGATCTCTAATCTTGATGCGTTCGCTGAGGCAGTCAATCAGCACGGCCCATTTTTAATTCGTGTTTCAACCGATCGCTCTGAGAATGTTCGGGTACACGAGCGGATAAATCAGATGGTCTCGGCGGCGTTGCAGAGAAGTTGATTTTGCGCAATACTCATGGTCGAATCAGCGCGGCCAACATTGCTTGAAACTTCGCTTGAGTCTCAGCAAGTTCGCTCTCTGGTTCGCTGTCAGCGACGATGCCTCCACCAGCAAATAAACGTGCAGTGGTTCTGGCTTGGTCAAACTCGGCGCAGCGAATCGATACTGCAAATCTGCCATCTCCATGCTTATTGAAATAGCCAACTGCGCCGCCATAGCGTCCCCGAGACATACCTTCAACTAGTGCGATTTGTGCAAGTGCTACATCGCGGGGTGCGCCGCCAAGTGCCGGAGTAGGTGAGAGTGCATAGGCAAGTTCAAGCACGCTCGGTCGAGGTTCACTGAGTTGCCCAGAGATTTCAGTACCCAGATGTTGCACATTGGCGACTGCAACGATGGAAGGCTCGGCTTGCCAATCTAGATATGAGCACCATGGCAACAAAGTGTCGTGGACCATATCAATCACGATGCGATGTTCTAGCTGGTTTTTTGTACTGGCGATCAAAGTTTCTGCAATTTTTTGATCTGCAGATGCATTGCCGGTGCGCGGGGCTGTGCCTGCGAGTGGATGACTTGAAACATGGTTGCCGTTCACGGCGATCAAGAGTTCAGGTGATGCGCCGATAAATCCATCCACCAAGAATCTGTAACTTGATCCGAATGATGCCCTCAGCCGTTGCATGATCGCCGCGATATCGAAACTTTTATCGGAGGTCACAAAAATGTCCCGCGCGATGACTGCCTTGGCTAGTCGATTTTCTGCCACGGCTTTGGCGGTAAGTCGTACTGCCTCAAGATAATGCTCGATGGTGACACCTTGATTAACCGAAAACGACGCGGCCACCGGTTTTGTCTTTGTTGGCGGCACAAAATCAAAGCGTGAGTCATCGATTTGCGTCAACCATTGTTGACCTGATTCTGTTTTACCGACGACAATTTTCGGTATAACAAATTCATGCGCGTCGGAGCTGATAAACGGGATGCAACCTATGGCGATCGGCCCGGCGCCATCAACGCCGCTCGAGTTCGAGTCGTCTATTTGTCGCAATACTGATTCAACTTTTTCGCGACCAACGCGCGCCGCTACGCCCCGGCCGGCGACACCGATGCCGTCACGTACGAACAAGTAACCAGCGTCGCCAGCAAAATCGTTGAGGTCAATTTGCTGGTCAGTGACCGTCGAAAGCAACTTGGTTGTTGAGCGCATCTAGTTTCGTGTCGCAACTATCAGTTGTGTGAGTCCGCCTGAAAGTTGCTGATGGGTCGCATCGTCAAACCCAGTTTGCTTGAGCATCGAAATCAAGTCTGCGGGTGGCGGCAAATAGGCGACGCTTCTTGGCAAATATTTGTAGGCGGCTCGGTCAGAAAGTAAGCCACCAATAATTGGCACGATTTTGCCGAAGTAGATGCCATTGCCGAAACGAACCAACCGATTCGTCGGCACGCTCACATCGAGCAGGGCGATTCGTCCGCCATGGCGCGTAACTCGTGCAAGTTCGATGAAAAATAATTGCAAGTTTTCGAGATTGCGTAAAGCGAAACCGCAGGTGATGCCGTCAACACCGGCGTTGGGTATCGGCAGTTTCAAAATGTCGACCTGAGTTCTCGGGGCTCCGCTTCGGTCCGCGCTCAGCATCCCAAAAGACAAGTCCATGGATATTGGTTCGTAGCCGTTTTTTTCAAGTTCGATGCACAGGTCGCCGGTGCCACTCGCCAGATCCAGCACCCTCGAGCCTTTTGGCAGGTCGAGAGCGCGGATAGTGCGTTTGCGCCATCGAACATCGAGTCGAAACGTCATCAAACGATTTACAAAATCGTATCTTGGGGCGATCGCGTCGAACATTTCGCGCACCGCTTCAACTTTTTCTGCGCCTTTTGGCAAATCTTGGCGATCCCATTTGCGGCGCTTGCGGTCTTTTGGCTGCACGTAATTCAGGCTAGGGGGTATCTTTGTTGGCGAGACCGGTAGTAGTTTTGTGACACAAGTCTGACAAACTAACGGATGGAGAACCTTTGTCTTGATTGATTTTACTTTTACGCCAGAAGTAGAAAAAGTTCGCCTCAAGGTGCGCGAATTTATGGACACCGAGGTTCGACCTCAATGGGACGCAATCGATCAGAAAGATCGCGGTGAAGTTGTGCGCACGATCGTCAAATTGCGTGGGTCCGCACGAGAGAAATGGAATCTTTGGCTGCCGCATATGCCTGCCGAATGGGGTGGCATGGGCCTAGGTCCAACGGCAATGGCGGCTGTTTCTGCTGAGGCCGCCAAAGTGAGCATCGGCCCGTTCGTTCTGAATGCTCAGGCGCCTGATGAGGGCAACCAACACACGCTGCTGCACTGGGCGACAGATGAGCAAAAAGAAAAGTATTTGCGTCCGCTATGTAATGGCACGGCTCGAAGCTGCTTTGCGATGACCGAGCCAGAAGTCGCGGGTATCGACCCGACCCTGATTAAAACTCAGGCGTATCAAGACGGCGATGAATGGGTGATCAACGGACATAAATGGTTTATTTCGGGGGCGCGTGGCGCGCAGTTTGCGCTGTTGGTCGCGCGCACCGAAGACAATCCTGATCTGCCCCAGGCCGCGAACTCGTGCTTCATCGTTGATATACCCAGCGAAGGTTTCAACATCGTACGAGACGTCGAAACTATGTCGGGTGGCCATAATCACTGCGAGATTTTGATCCAAGATCTTCGTGTATCGGCGAAAAATATGTTGGGTGGGCGAGGACAAGGTCACTTGCTGGGTCAGTATCGCCTCGGGCCAGCACGACTCGCACATTGCATGCGCTGGATCGGTCAAGCAGAGATCGCGCTCGACATGATGGTCGACCGTGCGCTGAAGCGTTATTCGCACGGCTCGGTGCTTGCCGAGAAACAGGGTATCCAATGGTTGATCGCCGACTCTTCAATGGAGCTTTACCAATGCAAGTTGATGGTCTTGCATGCGGCATACAAAATTGAAAACGGCCAGAGTTTCACCTCAGAAGTTTCAATGGCGAAGCATTTCGTCGCCAATAGTTTGTGGAGAATTATCGATCGTGCGATTCAGGTGCATGGTGCGCTCGGCTATTCAACCGACACACCACTGGCGCACATGTTGCAACAGGCCCGATGGAGCCGCTTCGCCGACGGCGCCGATGAGATTCATCAAATGCGCATCGCCCAACGCACTATTGCCGCTTACAAAGATCACGGCTCAACAAAGGCTGCGACCGGAGACCTGCCGTTGTGACGGCTAAACAGCACACGACATTCGGAGTTTTTATTCCGCAGGGTTGGAAAATGGAACTAGTTTCTATCTCTGACCCAGTTGCTAAATGGAACAAAGCAGTTGAGATCGCCCAGTTGGCAGAAAAACTTGGTTACGACTCGATTTGGGTCTACGACCACTTTCATAACGTGCCACGTCCGGCTCATGAGGCGGTGTTTGAATGCTGGACGGTCATGGCGGCGATGAGTCAGCGAACATCCAAAATCAGACTCGGTCAAATGGTCGGGTGCAATTTGTATCGTGAACCGAGTTTGTTGGCAAAAATTACTTCGACGCTCGATGTGATTTCGGGTGGTCGACTTGACTGGGGTATCGGTGCGGGTTGGTATGAGAACGAATGTCGGGGCTATGGGTTCGATTTTCCTGAGCCGAAAGTGCGTATTGCGATGTTGCGTGAGTGCGTTGAAATCGTGCGCTCAATGTGGACTCAAGAAGAGACGAATTATTCGGGCAAGTATTACAACTTGGTTCGGGGCAACTGCGACCCCAAGCC
>CAMBWL010000059.1 GCA_945871625.1 Bifidobacterium breve | reverse complement strand
ATCAATCATCATGTCCGGCATGGAGGTACATTTTGCTAGAGATGGAATCTCTCTCTATAGTTCCGAGGATCTTTCGAGGCAGTTTAATCTCTTACACTCCATTGATTTTACGGTCCGTCGTGATCAGGGCCAGTGGTGGCGTAATCTTGTTAAAGAGCTCTCTCTTCGCTCTTGATAAACCTAAGGTCAAGCACGCGTACAGAAGCGCGCACTTGCGCTAACTAGTTAACCCGCAAGCTAACTATTTGACGATGTACGTCAAAACCTCGATCATCTGATCGAACTTCGCCGAGCCATCAGCAAACAAAGTGACCTGGCATGTGCCTGGTTTGAGAAACTTGATCACGACATTTGTCGTGCCAGTTGTTGTGCAAATCGATCTCGTCTCGTCTGAAGAAACATAAATCGCCTGACCTTTTGAGGTCTTCAATTTGCTCGCGCTCAGAGAAATGCTCTCGCCCGCTTTGTAACTTGCGCCGTTGCGCTTCAAACCAAGCTTCGCAAGCGCAACAGTCTGGCGTGGCAAGAAATTCAGCGGCACAATCGTGTCGAGTGCCGTATCGGTGATGCCACGGTGGTCGCGATAAACGAACAGTGAACAGTTCGAAACGCCGCAGTCATATGTCTTGCTCGCTCCGCTTGCGTCAACTTTTGTAAACCTAGAACGAAACATCAGCACCAATTCGCCAGTCGCAGATTGCGAGCCACGCTGCGCGTCAGTCGTTGCCCAGATCATCGTTCCCGTCTCGGTCACGCTGCCATTGCAGATCAAACCGGTGCCGGCGCGCTGACCCAATGTTGGCTTAAAACATTGCGAAATATATACACCCTGACCCGCTGGCACACTTGCCAATTTGATCGAAACAACTTCAAGATCAGTCAGTTTTGCTGTTTTGCTCACGCTCACACTTACGGCCGCCGAAACTTGTGCCGGCACTACCACCAATAACAAC
This sequence comes from Bifidobacterium breve, assembly GCA_945871625.1. Classification (GTDB taxonomy): domain Bacteria; phylum Actinomycetota; class Acidimicrobiia; order Acidimicrobiales; family Ilumatobacteraceae; genus BACL27. Next base: position 5,230 of record CAMBWL010000059.1, on the reverse strand, counting down.
GATACGAACGCAACTAACACGCCTGAGCGCATCACGAATTTTGAGTTAGACATTTGAACCTTGATCTATCTTTCTTTGGGGGTGAATAAAAATTAATTCGAAAACGAAATCGGCACAAAAACATCTTGTGTTCGATCTGTATACCGCAAATGATCGGACCGTGTCACCACACCGCATTTAAGAACGGCGCAGTCCAATAATCCGCTTTTTGCGACTATTACGAGTTCAATATTAAATGACCCATCAGGCAAAAACGGAGTCGTGAGACCAACGGCATAGTTCGGCGGATTCGAAGACACCCAAACTGAACTCGAAGATGAACCATCAATGTTCACTCCGCCGATACAAGTCGCTTGCGGCCCTGGTGCAGCTTGCGTGCAAACGATCACATAGACACCTTTATTCACGTCATAACCTGTGCCACGAACTGTGACTGATGTCCCATTTGGGTTGAGGTTATTCGTCTGACTCACAGAAAGTTTGGGTCGACCCGCTGCGACAACTGTCGTAGTCGGCGCAACCTTGACCACGCTCGAACTAGTCGTGCTCGCAACCGTAGCAACCGTCGTCGAACTTGAAACGGTCTCGACAGCAAGCACCGTTGTAGTCACGGCCGTAGCCACCGTCGTAACTGAGGTTTCGGCCTCAACTGTCGTCGTAACCTTCGTAACCGTCGTAACAAATGTCTCACTCGCCGATCGATCACTCGCACAACTTGAAATTGCCGACACCGACAACACCAAAGACATCACATAACCGGCGATTTTCACTTCGCGAATTCTACCAATCTGAATGTCACTAGTAGATTGAAATGGCTATGGTCACAAGAAAAGTATCTCTGGCTTTGTTGATCACTCCACTTTTCATCGCATTAATTTCTTCCTGCAGTGCGAACCCTGCGACCACAGACACAACATCACAAGCGACTGCGTCGACAACCGCCCCAGCGACTGAGCCAGCGAACGAATCAACTCGACCAGTCATAATTTCGGCTGAAGACTTTGAACTACCAATTGTCGGCGACGGCAAATCAACCCTGCCAGCAAAGGTGATCTCGGCTGACGATATCGAAGTCACGATCACCGATACATCACGCATCATCGTGCTCAACGAAGCGATCGCCGAAATAGTCATCTCACTCGGTTTCGCTGACAACATTATTGGTCGCGATGCAACAACAACACTGGCTGCACTAACGGCAATACCAAAAGTCAGTAGCGGCCATGACATCAGTGCCGAAAGCGTGCTCGAGTTAAAACCGACACTTGTCATCGGCGACACCCGGTCTGGTCCGCCCGAGGCGATAAAACAGCTGCGTGGTGCCGGCATTCCAATCGTGCTTGCGCCCGAAGTTTGGAAACTCTCCGACATCGCACCACGCATCAAACTGCTCGCCAATGCGCTTGGTGCCAGCAATTTCGGCATAAAACTTCTTGACACGACACAGAGCGACATCAATAAAGCACTCAACACGCTTGACCCCGCAACTGCAAAACCGCGAGTCGCTTTTATTTATGTGCGCGGCACCGCCTCGGTATTTTTGCTTGGCGGCAAAGAATCGGGCGCCGACGAAATGATCCGCTCTGCTGGCGGCATTGATGTTGGCACAGACCTCGACCTTGCAGCATTCACCCCACTCACGAGCGAATCAATCGTCAACGCCAACCCTGAGATCATCGTCGTCACCACTCGCGGTCTGGCGTCTGTCGGCGGCATCGACGGACTACTCAAGTTACCTGGCATCGCCCAAACCCCATCGGCGAAAACTCGTGCAGTGGTGTCGATTGACGATGACTTGTTATTCTCGTTTGGGCCACGAACCGGCGAACTCATCATTCGTTTGGCACAAGCCTTCAAAATCTTGACGATAGAAAACTGAGCATCAATCAATGAGCGAAATGCGCCGGCTTAATCCGAAAACTGTGGCAGTTGTCCTGACGATCACCCTCGTCATCGTCGTCATCAACGCACTAACCACCGGCGCCTACACAATCGAGTTCAGCGAAGTTTTCAAAGTTTTGTTTCAGGGCCCTGCGACAACTTCAGATTCGACCTCGATTAGTCACGCTGTTTTTTGGAATGTTCGCCTGCCGCGCGTCGCCCTTGCAATAGTTGTCGGTGCTTCGCTTGCCGTGGCTGGCGTCGTAATGCAAGGTGTGTTTCGCAATCCTCTCGCCGAACCGGCAACAGTCGGCGTGTCGGGTGGTGCGGCTGTCGGTGCAGTAATAGCAATCACGCTCGGCCTGAGCAGAATCACACTTGGCGTGCAAGTTTTTGCATTCATCGGTGGCACTCTGGCAACTGCAGTTGTTTACGGCTTGTCGCGCGTTGACGGTAAAACGGATGTCGTCACACTCATTCTCACGGGCATCGCGATCAACGCGTTGTCAGGTGCACTAATCGGCCTCGCCGTGTTCATCGCCGACGACGATCAAATTCGCACCGTCACCTTTTGGAGTCTTGGCTCACTCGGCCTCGCAACTTGGAGCGCGGTCGCAGTGGTTTTACCTCTCGCGATAATCGGTATTGCGCTGAGCACGAGATTCACCCGCACCCTTGACCTCATGGCGCTGGGAGATCGGTCGGCGGCGCATGTCGGAGTGCCAGTCGAACGAGTGCGACTGCAAACAATTGCAATCGTCGGTTTGCTTGCCTCAAGCGCCGTCGCGGCAACTGGCATCATCGCTTTCGTCGGATTAATCGTGCCACACATTTTGCGCCTCGTGCTCGGGCCCAAGCACCGAGATTTGTTGTGGTCATCGGCCCTGCTTGGTGCGATCGTCACTTTGCTCGCCGACCTCGCTGCGCGCACTTTGCTCTCGCCCGCTGAGTTGCCACTCGGTGTTCTCACTGCACTAATTGGTGCGCCGTTCTTCTTGTGGTTGCTGCGCAAAATGCGCACAAGCGAAAGCACCTGGACATAGGCCCTGTGATGAATATCGACACAGTTATCAAGTGTGAAAATGTCTCGGTTGTTCGCTCGCGCAAAGAGATTTTGTGCGATATTTCGATGTCCGCCGACAAAGGTGAACTCGTGGCGATTCTTGGCCCGAATGGCGCCGGCAAATCAACATTGCTAAGCGTTTTGGCTGGCGACTTGCAATCAGAAACAGGCACCGTTTTCTTTGGCGACAAGCCGATTACCGAAATTGACAACCACGAATTGGCACGAATGCGTGCAGTTCTGCCGCAACGAGTCACGGTTTCGTTTCCGTATACGGTTGCCGAAGTTGTTGAAATGGGACGTGGTCCGCGACTTGGCGCCAACGATCAAGATCTCATCGAAAGCGCGATGCAACGCCTCGGTGTCGCCGAGATGCACAACCGGCTATATCGCACTCTTTCAATCGGCGAACAAGCCCGGGTTTCAATGGCGCGAATTCTGGCCCAAGACACCCAGTTGTTGTTGCTCGACGAACCAACCGCAGTTCTGGACATCGGCCAGCAAGAAAAACTGATGCACATCGTGCGTTCGCTAGTCGACGAAGGGCGCACCGTGATCGCAGTGTTTCATGACCTAAATGTTGCGATGTCGTTTGCCGATCGTGTGATTTTGCTACAAAACGGTCGCCACGCCGCATCGGGCACACCGCGCGAAACACTCACGCCAGAAACGCTGAGTTCAATTTACGAGCACAAGATCGATGTAATTCGTGTCAACGACGACACCGGCCCAGTTGTGATTCCTGGACCGCGCAAAAACTAACTCGCCGCGAGCGCGCTCAACTTTTCTTTTACTTTGGCCACCGATGGGTTGGTCATCGCCTCGCCGTCAGAAAACACAAGTGTCGGCACGGTCTGATTGCCGTTGTTCACTCGTTCGACGATCGCCGCTGCATCTGGGTCTTGCTCGAGGTCAATTTCAGTAAACGTAATTCCGTCAGCGTTCAACATTGCTTTTAGTCGCTTGCAGTAGCCACACCAGTGTGTGCTGTACATCACGAAATCTGTTTTGCTCATACTTTAATCTACGACCCTTTTTTAGCTAACAGTTTCGGCTATAACTTTGCCCGGGTTCATTATGCAATTCGGGTCAAGCGCTGCCTTGATCATCGCCATCACATTCACGGCCTCTGAGCCAAGTTCGCTGACTAAATAGTCGACCTTGCCAATGCCAATGCCGTGCTCGCCAGTGCAGGTGCCTTCAAGACTCAACGCACGCTTCACCAAGCGAGTGTGAAATTGCTCGAGACGCTCGATCGCCGCATGGTCATTTGGATCAGCCGTCAACAAAACATGAAAGTTTCCATCCCCAACATGGCCAACCAACGGTCCATAAATTTTTGACTCTGCCAAATCTTTTTGTGTCTGTTCGATGCACTCAGACAGCCGTGAAATCGGCACACAAACATCCGTCGAAAAAATGCGACCCCCGGGTTGATGCGCACGACAAGACCGACTTGCGTCGTGTCGCGCTTGCCATAACTTGCGCCGTTCGGCCTCATCTGTGGTTTGCTTAAAACCCTGACCGCCATGACGCTCGAGCACTTCGCGCGCCGCGGCAATATCTAGCGCCGTCGATTTGGCTGAACCGTGAAACTCGAGCAACAACAAATCTTTATGCGGCAAATCCGTGCCTGAATATCGGTTGACTGCAACTACGGCCTCGCGGTCGACCAATTCGATTCGCGCCACACCGACATTTAATTGAATCGCTTCAATCACGCCGTCAATTGCTTCGCGCACACTGTCGAACTGCATCGTCGCCGCGGCTATCACTTCAGGGATACCAAACACGCGCAAAGTCAACTCGGTGATCACGCCGAGTGTTCCCTCTGAGCCAACAAACAAGTGCGTCAAGTCATAGCCCGCAGAAGTTTTTCGCGCCCGACGCGATGTCGTGATTATTTCGCCATTCGCAGTCACAACGGTGAGGCTCATCACAAGTTGTTTCATCGCACCGTATTTAACGGTCGTTGTGCCCGAGGCCCCAGTCGATGCCATGCCACCCAAAGTCGCATCAGCACCCGGATCAACCGGAAAAAATAAACCATAACGCGACAGGTATTCGTTTAATTGCTTGCGGCGAACGCCTGGCTGAACAGTGCAGTCCAAATCTGCGCTGCTCACGCGCAGGATTTTGTCCATTTGCGAAAGGTCAAGCGACACGCCCCCACGCACAGGCGTGCTGTTGCCTTCAAGCGAAGTACCGGCACCCCAGGCAACAACCGGGGTGCGATGATCGTTGCCGATTCTTAATGTCGTCGCAACATCTTGCGTGCATGTTGCA
>CAMBWL010000058.1 GCA_945871625.1 Bifidobacterium breve | reverse complement strand
TGGCGAGTCGGCGCTGTCGTTTGTAAGTTCAGGTTTGTATCGCACAATCGCTTTCGTTCTCGGTTGCGTTGCTTCAGGATTAACTGGCTATATCGGCATGACTCTCGCGACTCGCGGCAACGTGCGCACTGCTGCAGCGGCCAGGCGTGGTTCGATGAAGGAAGCATTGCAAGTTGCATTCCGCACAGGTGGCGTTGCTGGCATGTTCACCGTTGGTCTCGGTTTGCTCGGCGCAACAATCATCATCGCGCTGTTTCAAAACACAAGTTCTGCAATGCTGATCGGTTTTGGCTTCGGCGGTTCACTTCTCGCATTGTTCTTGCGCGTCGGCGGCGGAATCTTCACCAAGGCAGCGGATGTCGGTGCCGACTTGGTTGGCAAAGTTGAAGCGGGCATCCCAGAAGACGACCCCCGTAACCCCGCAACAATCGCCGACAATGTCGGCGACAATGTCGGTGACTGCGCAGGCATGGCTGCCGACTTGTTTGAAAGTTATGAAGTTACTCTCGTCGCCTCGATCATTCTCGGTGTTGCCGCGTTCAACTCAATCGGTTTGAACCCAGCACTCGGCTTGGTATTTCCACTTGCTGCACGCGCGATCGGCGTCGTTGCTTCAATCGCCGGCGTTTTCGCCGTGCGCGCGCGTGATGGCGAGACGAACGCGTTGAAACCAATTAACCGCGGCTTTCTCACCGCCGGCATCATCACCGTGATCGGCACGTTCTTATTGGCAACTTATTATGTCGGCAACGACAAACTCGAGAAGACTGGTTTCGCAAATACGGGTTGGCGCGTATTTGGCGCAGTTCTCGTTGGCTTGATTCTGGCTCAAGTTTTGAGTCGTCTCACCGAATATTTCACCGGCACCGAATATGGTCCGGTAAAAGAAATCGCCGAAAGCACCGAGACTGGCCCAGCAACTGTCGTGCTCGCAGGCACCGCGTCGGGTCTCGAATCATCGGTGTATGCAATCTTGTGCATCGCCGTCGCGCTCGGCACAACAATCTGGATGGGTGGCGGAAACATTCAGTTCTCGCTGTATCTCGTTGCACTTTGCGGCATGGGCATGCTCGCCACCACCGGCGTCATCGTGTCTGAAGATACTTTCGGCCCCGTTTCAGACAACGCCGCAGGCATCGCCGAAATGGCTGGCGAGTTGCACGGCGAGACAGGCAAAATTCTGGTCAGCCTCGACGCAGTTGGCAACACAACCAAAGCCGTAACGAAAGGTTTCGCTATCGGTTCGGCTGTTATTGCGGCAGTTGCGTTGTTCGCTTCGTACATCGAGACAATCGCCGGCGAACTCGGCCTCAAAGACGAAGCCGGCAACAAACTCGAGGGTTCGGCGATTTTCACTGCGGTTGAAACACAAATAAATGTCTCCGATGTAAAAACATTTATTGGTTTGTTAATCGGCGGATCAATCGCCTTCATGTTCTCGGCACTCGCGATTCGCGCAGTCGGTCGCACCGCTGGTGTTGTCGTGCAAGAAGTTCGCAGTCAGTTTGCAGACGGCAAAATTATGGCCGGCACAAAACAACCTGACTATGGCCCAGTCATCGACATCTGCACCGCGGCATCATTGCGCGAACTAACAACGCCAGCATTGCTTGCGGTGCTCACGCCGGTCATCGTCGGCTTTGGCATCGGTTATGCGGCACTTGGCGCGTTCTTGGCTGGTGTTATTTTGACTGGCCAGTTGATGGCAAATTATCTGAGCAACGCCGGTGGTGCATGGGACAATGCCAAGAAGTACATCGAGGACGGTCATCACGGTGGCAAGGGCTCAAATGCCCATAAGGCAGCCGTCATCGGCGACACAGTTGGCGACCCATTCAAAGACACTGCTGGGCCAGCGCTCAACCCGTTGATCAAAGTTATGAACTTGGTTGCGCTTTTGATCTTGCCCGCAATCATCAACTTGAAAGACAACGACACTGCTCGCTTGAGCATCGCCGGTATTTCGCTCGTGATCTTGGTAATTTCAATCATGTTCTCGCGTCGCAAATCAGTCAGCATGGTTGCTGCTTAGTCAGCAGTTTTCACAACTCATGTCAGCCCGCGTTGACTATCTCAGCAACGAGTGGATTACAGCGGTCGCCGACAAAATCAACGCAAACAGCGAGATTATCGCCGTTGCGCGCGAGAACTCTATCTCTGTCACACAAATCGTCACCGACACACCACGCGGTGACGTCACATATCATCTCGAGTCGCGCGACGGCAAACTTAGTTTCGCCAGCGGGCCGGCAAAAGTTTCAGATATTGCATTCACGCAAGATTGGGCAACTGCAGTGGGTGTCGCCACGGGCAAGATCAATGCCCAAGAAGCTTTCATCAGCGGCAAGATTCGTTTCAAAGGCGACCACGAACGCGTGATTGCGACTCAGCCGTTATTTCTCGCGCTTGACGCCGTCTTTTCGGCCGTCAACGCCAACACGAATTTCTAAACGAGTCCCAGACTGCGCACTGCGTCGCGCTCGTCGATCAACTCGGCAACCGATGCATCAATCATCTTGCGACTGAAGTCATTGATCGGCAAACCCTGCACGATGCTGTATTCACCATTTGCGCAGGTGCACGGAAACGACGAAATCAAGCCCGCAGGCACGCCGTAACTGCCGTCTGAGGGCACGCTCATGCTGACCCAGTCGCCTGCTGGCGTGCCCTGCACCCAGTTGCGCACATGATCCATTGCCGCGGTGCCGGCCGACGCCGCCGATGACAAACCGCGCGCCTTAATAATCGCTGCACCACGTTTGGCAACAGTCGGAATAAATGTTTCACGCACCCAAGTTTCGTCGTTGACAACTGTCGCTGCGTTCTTGCCGTCAATTTCGCAGTTGTAAATATCTGGATACTGCGACGCCGAGTGGTTTCCCCAAATTGTCATCTTCTTGATCGCCGTCACTGGTTTGTCAACTCGTTGGGCAAGTTGCGCCACCGCGCGGTTGTGATCGAGTCGCGTCATCGCCGTAAATTGCTTGGGGTCAATCTCGGACGCATTGCTCATCGCGATAAAAGCATTCGTGTTGGCCGGGTTGCCAACGACCAATACTTTGACATTTCTTTTGGCGTTCTTGGCGATTGCCCGACCCTGCGGTTTGAAGATGCCACCATTGGCCGTCAATAAATCTGCGCGCTCCATGCCGTCTTTGCGTGGCATCGCACCGATCAACAACGCTATGTCGGCGTCACCAAACGCGATGTTCGCATCATCCGTGGTGATCACATCAACGAGTGGCGAGTATGCGCAATCTTCAAGTTCCATTTTTACGCCGTTCAGCGCACCCAACGCCGGCGTCACTTCAAGCAATTGCAAAATTACCGGCGTGTTTGCGCCAAGCATCTGCCCAGATGCAATGCGAAACAAAATTCCGTAGCCGATTTGGCCTGCGGCACCAGAAACTGCGATGCGAATTGGTGATGTCATGGCGCAGTAAGCATACGATAAAACTTATGGCCGACCAATTGCTTGCATCATTAAATCGGCGTAAATCTTTTGCCCTTCAGGCCGAATATGGATTTTGTCGCTATACAAATACTCGGGGTGGGCCAAAGCAATTGAGTACCAATCCAAGATTTTGACATTTTCGTATCGCAACGGCAACTCGTTTATTCGTCGATTATTCGTGTTTTGACGCACTTCGCTCGGCACATGCACGGTCACGAATAAAACCACTGGCACATCTTTTAGCGGAACCATGATTTCATCCAAAGTTTTTTCGTCGACAGTATTATTCGTCCCTAAATGAATGATCACCACCGACCCAAGACGATTTACCGACTTCATAAAATTCGCGATTTCAAGCGCTTGTCGAAATGGTCGACTCTTCAATGCGTCTACGGTGACGCCGCGCTGAGTCAAAACATTTGCCGCCCCCAACATCACCGAGTCGCCAATCGCCAAAACATCAATCACCTGACCGTCAAGTGAAGTTGTTGCAGTCACGGCTTGGCCCTCAATCGTCGTTGGCGTATCTGCGCTAGTTGCCTCGCCACCACCCAAGAAATCAATCGTGTTTCCTTCGTTGTCTGACAAGTTTTGCGCAATCTCATCGAGTTGCACCCGCGCAGTTGCCAAACTGACGACGCCAAACACCGGCAAAAGCAAAGCGAAAGCCGCGAGCACGATGCGCCGCTGCCGCCGCACGAGTTGTGCACCGTGGGCAGGCTGACGAAAGTCTTTCCACCAGCGTGATATGGCGCCCTGGCGTACAGGTGTCTCGATGTATCGATAACTCAACTCGGTCAACGCAAGTGCGAGCAACACCAAAACTACAAATTCATATGGCGTCAAACCTTGACCCGCAAAGCGTCGATAAAACTGAAACACAGGCCAATGAAATAGATAGAAGCCGTACGAACGCCTGCCCAACCAAACCAAAACTGGGTTGCTCAAACTTCGCGCAAAAAATCTTGAACCTGGATGCACCGCAGCGGCAATGACCGCCACACTCGCAACATCAGTTAAGAAAAATCCGCCACGAAACAGCAGGTCATAACCGACTGATCCCTGATCGGTGCCCTCGGTGACAGTCTGAAATCGCCACGTCATCATCGCCAGTGCGACTAAACCGATAACACCAATTACGTCAAAGAGTTTGCTCGCCCCAGCCCGCGAACTTTGCAACAACCAGGGTCGCCACCAAATCGCCAGTGCTGCACCGAGTAGCAAACCACTTGAGCGGGTGAATGTACCCAGAAATAAATAGTCAACGCGCGAGACGGATTGTCCGAACAGGCTGGTGAACTGCTCTGGCGTGTCGGCAATCGTTGAGATCGTGCCCGACTTGTAGACCACAGCCATATATACGGCGAGCGCAACTGCGAGGCCAAAGAACACGGCGCTCACAATCGGCAGACGTCGTTTGCCAAACTTGGCCACGACCAGCATCACGATCGGCCAGATCAAATAAAACTGTTCTTCAACCGCCAATGACCACAAATGTCGCAACGGTACGAATTCAAAAGATGTGAAATAACTCGTGCCCACCCAAATCTGAAACCAGTTAAAGCCATAAAATAGTGCTGCGACGACATCGCCACGCAAAGTGCCGAGAATATCCCGCTGAAAAATCGCGGCAAAAACCACTACGCCCAACACGACGACCCATAGCGCCGGCAACAAGCGTCGGGCCCGACGCAACCAGAACTGCTTCAAACTAACCGCACCATTCGCCTCAGACTCGGCAAGCAACAACAGGGTGATCAGATAGCCGCTGATCACGAAGAACACTTCAACGCCAAGAAATCCGCCCGGTAACCAGAGTTTGTTGGCGTGATAAACAATCACAGCCAAAACCGAGAGGGCACGAAGGCCGTCAAGCGACGGAATATATGTCAAAAGATCAGATCGTTTATTCATCGAACACTAAGTCTTACATTGATGCGATTATTTGTGCCATCATCTCGCACGCTTCAGTCGGGTTCAAACCGACCTTGACACCAGCGCTCTTCAAAGCATCCATCTTGCCTTGCGCCGTGCCTTTGCCACCAGAAACGATCGCACCGGCATGTCCCATTTTTTTGCCGGCTGGTGCTGTGACACCTGCGATATAAGCGCTCATCGGTTTCGTCACATGGGTCATGATGAATTCGGCTGCCTCTTCTTCTGCTGTGCCACCAATTTCACCGATCATGATGATCGCATGCGTTTCAGGATCAGATTGAAATTCGGCCAAACAATCTACGAACGAGGTGCCGGGCACGGGGTCACCACCAATGCCGACACAAGTCGACACACCGATGTTGCGTTGTTTCAATTCGTACAACGCTTGATAAGTCAGCGTGCCCGAGCGCGAAACGATGCCGACATTGGGGCCCTTTGCAGTTGGCAGCGCGGCGATCTCGCCAGCCGTGATGCCGATATTGCACTTACCCGGGCTGATGATGCCAGGGCAATTCGGCCCAAGCAATCGAGTCTTGGGAAAATCGCGTTGCAATGTTGCAAACACTCGTGCCTCGTCTTGTGCGGGCACACCTTCTGTGATGCAAACCACGAAACCAATGCCGGCTCGTGCGGCTTCAAGAATTGCTTCTGGTGCGGCCTTTGGTGGCACTGCAATGAACGAAGCAGTCGCACCTGTTGCAGCGACTGCGCTCTCAACCGTGTCGTAGATTTTGATTCCTTCGACATCTTGACCCGCTTTGCCCGGAGTTACACCAGCGACAACTTGCGTGCCATAGTCGCGATTGCGCAAACCATGAAACCGACCTTG
>CAMBWL010000057.1 GCA_945871625.1 Bifidobacterium breve | reverse complement strand
GTTTTGGGTTGGTCGTGGTCACTTCTTAATCCTCTGGCGCAAATGGCGATTTACACATTTGTGTTCGGTCTTTTGTTCGGCATCAAAGCTCCAATCGGCGATCCGTCTGGCGTCACGACCTATGGTTTGTATCTACTCACCGGGATAATCCCATGGGGTTTCTTCGCACTCATTTGTAGCGTCGGCTTGCAAGCAATTTTGAGCAACACCAATCTTGTTCGCAAAGTTGCCTTCGCCCGAGAGAGTCTCGTGCTTTCACAAGTTTTGTTCTGTTTCGTGCAGTTCTCGATCGAGATGGGTTTGGTGTGTGTGGCGCTACTGATCGCCGGCAGCGCAATTTTACCTTGGTTACCGATGACGCTGTTGTTAATGGTTCTTCTAGCGTGTTTCGCCGGCGGCATTGCGCTCGTGTTAAGTGTCAGCGCCGTGTTCTTCCGAGATTTGCCTTACCTTTGGACGATCATCAATCAACTTTGGTTTTTTGCCACTCCAGTTATTTATGATTCAAAAATCATTGAAGGGAAAGTCTCGAACTTCGTTCAGAATATCTTGCACTGGAACCCAACAGCTGTATTCATACGCGCGTTTAGGGCTACTACTTATCACGGCACATCGCCTGAATTACGTGATCTCGGCGCACTGTTCGTCTCTGCCGTGCTTTCATTGATAATCGGCTTTACAACTTTCAATAAATTGAAGCGACGACTCGCCGAAGAACTTTAAATTTTTACTTGTGGTGTCGTTCCAGGTTCCATGTTGAGTTGATTGCCACGATTCCATCATCAAACATGTTGGTTTTATGTACATTGAATCGCAACCAATTTTCACAATGGTCGAATTCAGTGGCACCAGTTGAGTCGGTGATCGACGCCGAAACAAAATATGTGCCTTCAAGCAGTTGAATTGAGTCAATATTCAGAGTCGCAGTTGCTGCACCATCCAGAACCCGCATCGTATTCGTGCCGCGTTGGGTTGAAGTAGCCCACATTACGTCTCCGTTTAAGCGCGTAATCTGCACCCTCAAGATCGGTGATTCAATTCGAGTGTGCGCAGAAATCTGAAAGCGAATTTGAGCAGCAGCGTTTGATTTAATAACCTCGGCGGTCGTCCCATCAGAATTAAGCAGTTCAATCGAGTTGATTCTGGCGTCACCTGTGCCCCAACGGTTACGTGACGACTCATCACGTTCGGTATGTTTCGCATAACTGCCGCCCGTGTATGCGGCGATTACTTCCGCTGCTGGCCCTATTTGTTTGATTTGACCCTTATCCAGCCAAATGACTTGTTTGCAAAGTTGTTGTACCAAGCCCAGACTGTGACTCACAACGACGATCGTTCGACCCTCACGTCTGAACTCTTCGATCTTCTCGCTACTTTTGCGTTGAAAATCTTGGTCACCCACTGAGAGAATCTCATCGATCAACAATATTTCTGGTTCAACGTGTGCCGCAATAGAAAAACCTAGGCGCACCACCATGCCAGACGAAAAATTCTTGACTGGCGCGTCGATGAATTTTTCTAGACCGGCAAATTCGACAATACTCGCAAACCTATTTTGTACATCTCGCTTCGACATCCCGAGAATCGCACCGTTGAGATAAATATTTTCAGCGCCAGTTAATTCGGGGTGAAATCCGGCGCCGAGTTCAAGCAACGCCGCGAGCTTGCCGTCAATCTTGATTGAGCCTTCATCCGGTGTATAAATACCAGTCAGGCACTTGAGCATCGTTGTCTTGCCCGAACCATTTGACCCGATTATGCCGAGAGTTGCGCCATGAACAACCTCAAAAGAGACGTCTTTTAGAGCCCAGAATTCTTCAAACTTTGCGCGACGACCGCGCAGGAAGGCGGCTTTAATATAGCGATTACGTTCGTGGTACAACCGAAAGTTCTTGGATAAAGAACTGACCGATATTGCGTTTGCCGTCATGATTCGAGTTACTCGGCTGCACTTTGCTGAGCACGCAGTTTTGTAAGTTGTGCGCGCACGGTTGCCGGCAATTTGTCAGTATTCCAGTTCGTGATCAGGTGGTCACTGTGCAGAATGTAATAATCGTCTTCTTCTGACAGATTGTCGAAGTCTTGATACCAAGGCAGGTGTCTTGCCGTATATGGCGGGCCGCTGCGCAACGAGTTGCCGTTCTGATGGCCGCTTCCTGGTCGGTACATCGCAAAAGTGGTGTCAATTGGCGCTTTGTAGTAGCCGGGCCAATAAACATTTTGCCAGAACTGGGTTTCCCAAGTTATGACATCTGCTTTATGGGTGAAATGGTCGGGGAGATCATCGATGCGAAGCGAGAATCCAACCTTGTCAATTTTTGGGTTCGAATGCAACATGTGTTCAAACATTTCGAAGACATCGCTCGGGGTATTTACGTCCGGCACGACATCTGGATCTGAAATTATGAAATATCGTTCGCTGCCTAATTGGGGTACAAGGCCACTCAACCAGGGGGCGCGGTGACCGAGATTAAATTTGTTGAAGAACACGTTGTGTTTGGTTGATTTCAGAAATTCAACAAGTGGGGGAAAAGTACTGTCGTTGTCGCAAAGCCAAATCTCCTGTTGGCCCATATTTTCGAGCCAACTTAAAAGTTGTTGAAGGCAAGATAGTCGGTCACGAACGGTGATAATCACCGGATATTGCCGGACGGCCATTAAATTATTTGCCTTGTAAGAAACTTGGTACCAATCGGCGTAGTCGCTTAGCAATCCGATATGACCGAGCAGATTCGAGAACTTTCACCCTGGCACGGGCATTATCGCGCTGAGCAGTTAGTGCGTCAATTCGCGAAGTCAATTCAACGAGATCGGCATGAATTTGTGCTCGCTGTGCATTTGTTACTGCTAGGTCGCGCGACAACTGTTCAAGTTGTATCGCCATCGGTTTACGCTCAAGAATAAATTCGGCAATTTTTGCCTCGGTGTATTGACTGAATTCTTCATATTTCATCCGCAAGCCATGAGCTTCGGCAAAAAGCTCAGAGATTAGAAGGTCGTACTCTTCGTTGCTTGTCGTGGTCACACTTGTATTCTACCGAATTCAATTACCCCAAGAGCGACGCGTTCTCTTGCGCCGATATGGGCTCAGGTAGATTGTTCTGCAGTGCGAATGCTTGGCTTAAAGTCTCATCAAATTTTGACTTGGCTTGAATACTTCTATGTTGTTGTATTGCTTGGTTTTCTGACGCAGGGTCCGGTTTTGAAGATCTGGGAAGCCAGCGGATACATAGATGCGGGGATCATCAGCAATACAAAATTTTCGACGTATTTAATTGCACAAGTTCCGGCACTGTTGTTGTTGTTTAGACGCGGTATTCCAGCAAGTTTGTTGAAGGGTCCCGTGGGGGTGTTGTTGGCATTTTGCGCCTGGATGTTTATCTCGACTTTTTGGTCGACCTTCAGCAGTTATTCGCTGGTTGAGTCGTTCACTCTGACGGTGACATGTTTGGCTGGTTTGTACATTGCTCGCAGTTTCACTTTGTTGCAACAACTGACGCTGTTTTTGGTTGCGATGCAGCCTGGTTTGGTTGTTTCGTGGTACGCAGTGCGAAATAACTGGTCGGGGGCAGTCAACTTCGACGAAAACTATTGGATTGGCATTTACTTCAATCGAAATTCGCTCGCTCCGCCTGCGGCACTTGGACTTCTTGCAGCCTTGGCTTTGGCGTGGGTTCTGATCGTCAGGCGCCCAAAATATTGGGCGGTGTTTTTGTGCGTGCTTTTTGACGTGATGTTGTTAGATCTCGGGTTGCTGATCCGCAGCAAGTCGTCAACGTCGATTGGTGCGATCGCAGTGTTTGTTTTTGTCTGGGGTTTCTGGACGTCAGTTCGTTGGTTGCATAGGCAGCGAGTTTTTACATCCAATCAACTAGTGCAACTTGTCTATCCAGGGTTTTTGTCTGTGTTAATTATTTTGACATGGCTAACTTTTAGAATTCAAGAAACTCTTTCAAGAATTTTCAATAGCAAAATTGATTTTAACGGTCGCACTATGTTGTGGAAATTCAGTTGGGACGGATTTTTAGATAAGCCAATGTTTGGTTGGGGTTGGTTTTCTGCCTGGCAAACACCAAATTTTTTTCACGAACGCGAATTTTGGTGGGCGTTAACGAGCAATTCTTGGTCACACAGCGGAATAATGGATGTGTTGCTTGGCGGAGGGCTGATCGGCGCTGGGCTTTTGGTGTTGGCAATTTTGTGGAGCGGAGCCCGTCAACTTGACCGCGTGTTTACTCAAACTGCTGGTCAGTGGACGTTCGCCGCAACTTGGTTTGTGATAGCGGCGTCCACCCAAGAGAGTTTCATCGTTGGCAACCACTTTTTGTGGCTGCTCCTTGTTGCGTCAATGGCCGGCAGCAGAAATGAAACAACTAAGGTCTAGCTGATTTACCGTTATTGCTCTTCGAGTAGGCGAATCATGAACTCTCGAGAATCTTTCGGGTTCACGGTCAAACTTGTTTGGTCAATCGATTTTGCGGGCACATGTGAAATTAGCGGGTGTCTTGGTCTCTCATCAATTTCACCAGTTCCGAATAGTTCTTCGTGAACTTTTTCGCCGACACGCAAACCAACAACTTCAATCTTGATCGGTTTAGAACTATTGCGCACGAGTTGCTCGGCAACCTCGTAAATGTTGACTGGTTTACCCATATCCAGAACCAAAATTTCTCCTGTTGATCCGATGGCCCCTGCTTGAATCACTAGTTGTACGGCTTCAAAAATAGTCATAAAGTATCGGCTCACTCCACGGTGAGTGACGGTTACTGGTCCACCTTTGGCAATCTGGTCTTTGAACGAGGTCAAGACACTGCCGCGTGAACCCAACACATTTCCGAAACGTACCGAGATATATTTTCCTGAACCAGAGCCAAATGCAAAGTCTGCCGTGAGTCTCTCGGCAATTCGTTTTGAGTAACCCAAGACGCTAATCGGATTAGCAGCCTTATCGGTTGAGATGTTCACGAAAACTTCGACGCCACATCGTTGTGCCGCTTTCAGCATCGTCAAGGTGCCAAGCACATTGGTTTGATATGCCTCGTGCGGGTATCGCTCGAGTAGAGGCAAATGCTTGAGTGCCGCGGCATGAAACACAACTTGAGGCTTGCGTGATTCAAAAATAGCGTTGATCGCTTGTTCATCGCGCAAGTCAGCCAGCACGGTTTGTGGTGTATCAAGTAGAGCCCGGCCGTAAATCGATAGTTGCACTTCGTGTAGAGCGCTTTCATCACGATCCAGCATGATGATTTCTGCTGGATTAAATCGCACCAGTTTACGACAGAGTTCGCTGCCGATGCTGCCACCAGCGCCAGTTACAAGAACTCGGCGATTCACCAAGTATTGCGAGATTTCATCCAGATTGATTTTCACTCGTCGCCGACCCAACAGATCTTCATCGGTCAGGTCGCGAATATCACTGGTGTCTACGGGTCGTTCATCCAAGTTTTGCACTGCCGGCAAGATTTTCACTTCCAGGTCCGCCGCTCGGGCAATTTCGGCAATTTCGCTGACGACACCCGACTCTGCCGACGGAATAGCGATCAATAGAGTTTTAGCACCAGTGCGGCTGGCAACTTTTTGGATTGACTCTCGACCACCCAAAACTGAAACTCCGGAAATACTCAGGCGATGTGTCGAGACATTGTCGTCCAAAAAGCCGACTGGCAAATAAATTGAATTTGGGTTGCGCAACATCGTATTGACGATTTGAATTCCGCCTTCACCCGCGCCGTAGATCAAGATTTTCTTTGCCGTAAGTTCAGATGGTCGGCGCAGTTGTTCGCGGACAAGCCGCCATGTATAACGACTCGCGGCTGTGAAAAATAAACCAAGGATGCCACCAGTGATGATTGCGCTTCGAGGAAAAGCGTCAATCGATCTGTCAGTGAACCTGATTGTCAGCAAAATGGTGGTTGTAATAAATGCTGAAAGGATTAGTCCTTTGACTTCGTCAAAACTTCCATACCGCCACCTGCGTCGATAAATTCCGACGATGTACCCGGTGATCGCCTGCACAACCGCGACAATTGGCAATGCTCGGTACAAAATGCTTTGTACCGCGCCGGCGATGTTTTGTTCTTCTTGCAAATATGCTCGCAAGACGAGCGCAAGGGTGGCAGCAGCCGACCAAGCAAGGACATCTAAAACAAACTGAATTACCCCAGTTATTGAGATGAAACTCTTACTTTGTCCAACGCGCTCTGCAAAAAGTGCGAGGCGAGTCCGAGAATTAAATATTTTAGCCATTACTGCGTGATTAGCGCCGAGCCCAAAAT
>CAMBWL010000056.1 GCA_945871625.1 Bifidobacterium breve | reverse complement strand
AATCCGAGGCAGGTTTCTCACGTGTTCCTCACCCGTTCGCCACTAATCCGTGGAGCAAGCTCCACTTCATCGTTCGACTTGCATGTGTTAAGCACGCCGCCAGCGTTCGTCCTGAGCCAGGATCAAACTCTCCGTCAAGAAAAACTCATACTCCAGATTCAAAATGTAAAACATTTTGTTTCTTTTGTTTGAGCAGATCTAGGAAAGTCCACGATGACCAGATTGAAATTAATCTGTTTTGTAGTCATCGTTTCCTGCCGACAATATTTGAACCGAATCGAATATTGCCGGTATTAATAATTATTTGATCAACGTTCGGCGAGCAAGCTCGCTTTACAATCGATCGGAATTGACGGACAATAAATAGCGACCCAACCCAATTAAGGGCGGGCCATTTTCTATTGACCGCACTGGCGTTCAATCTTCTCTTCCGTTTTCAAGGAGCATTCACTTTGGGCACTCGACAAGCGAAACTTGTCAGTCATTCCCCACCGCGAATTGGTGGCGCACCCTGTTTAGAGTGCGGGGAGCAATACTAGCCATCAATTCCTTATTTCATCAACCTCTGAACCAAACAAACCCAAGAAAAAGGCTTAAATTCAAGGCTCTTTCCAAGGCGACTTCACGAGCAGTTTTGCCAGGCTGTATTTCTCAATGCTGGCACGGGTTTGCTTCAAAACTAGGGTATTTTCGTGAACCAAGTTTCGTTCAATCCGTTTGACCCCGAATTTCGCAAAAATCCTCATCCGTTTTACGACAAGTTGCGCGAAGTCGAACCGGTTCATGTCACGCCAATTGGTTTCGTCGTGTTGACTCGCTACGACGATGTCGTTAACACGTTGCGCAACAACGATTTCAGTCGCGATATCGAACTCAACGCCAATTTGCCCGAGTCGCCGACGCGAAAATACAAACAAGAAAACGAGCGCAGCAAGTCGATTCTCAATCTCGACCCACCAGATCACACTCGCCTGCGACGATTAGTTTCGAAGTCGTTCACGCCAAGTGCAATCGAAAAACTTCGGCCCCGAATTCAGCAACTCGTCGACGACTCTCTGGCTAACGCCAAACAAACCGGTCGCCTCGAACTCGTCGAAGAATTGGCGTTCCCCGTGCCCTTTCAGGTGATCTCAGATTTGCTGGCAATGCCCACTGACCGTGGCGAAGAACTGCGTGAATGGTCGCAGATAATCACGGCGACCCTAGAACCAACGACCGGTGTCGAAGATCTCGAAAAAGGACAAATTGCGATCGGCAAGATGCGTCCGTATCTCAACGAAATCATCAGTCACCGACGCAAGAACATGGGCGACGACATGTTGTCGTCACTAATTAGCGTCGAAGAGCAAGGCGAAAAACTCAACAATGACGAGTTGATGTCGTTTGTGATCTTGCTGTATATCGCCGGTCACGAAACCACGGTGAATCTGATCGGCAACTCTGTGCATGCGTTGCTCACCCACCCCGCACAATTGGCCACAATGCGTAAAACAGGCTGCACATCGAACATGGTCGACGAACTGTTGCGATTCAATGGTCCCGTGCAACATACGATTCGCACACCTTTAGTCGACGTCGAATATCAAGTCGGCAAAGAAAATATCGAGATCAAAAAAGGTTCGCTCGTCTTGGCAAGTTTGGGCGCCGGCAATCACGACCCAAGTGTTTTTGAAAACCCGCACGCTCTTGACTTCTCACGCCACAATTCGAATCGTCATCTGGCTTTTTCAGGAGGCGTGCACTATTGCCTGGGCGCTTCACTGGCGAAACTTGAGACAGAGGTTGCCGTCAGCACACTCGTCAAAACTTTCAACAGCATCGAAGTTGTCGAGGCACCTGAATGGCGTGATCGTCTGACGATTCGCGGTGTCAGTAAATTTGAATTAAACGTCAGCTAACAAATTCAGCGCACGATGTCTACGAGGTGGTAGCTCGTCTTGCCCTTGCGCAACAGCATCCAGCGATTGTGCAACAGCGGAATCTTTGACAAATTCGTCTGATCGTCAACTTGCTCACCATTGGCGCGCACACTTCGCTGGGTCAAGAGTCGACGGGCCTCACTATTTGACGAAGCAAGTTTGGTTTCGACCAATACAGCGACCGTGTCTCCAAGTGCGGCGGCGCCCATCTGGGTGACGGCAACTTCGCTGGCGATCAAATGCAAAGTTGCTGGGGTCGCCGACATCGGGTTGGCACCAAATAAAACGGCCGCTGCTTCCTCGGCGGCTTCGGCGGCTTGCTCGCCATGCACCAGAGCGGTAAGTTCTCGCGCCAACGATCTCTGACCGATGCGCGATTCTGGACTGCGACTTTGTTCGCCAACAATTTCTTTGACTACTTCGATTGGGTGCAGCGAGAACTGCAGCAACATTCTTTCGATATCGGCATCGGCAATCTGCACGAAATATTGACGAAACTGGTAAGGCGAAGTGCGGCGAGCATCCAGCCAAATCGCACCGTCTGCCGTTTTGCCGAATTTCGTGCCGTCGGCGCGAGTCACGAGCGGCCAGGTCAAACCGTACGCCGAGCGGCCTAGTTTCTTGCGAATCAGGTCGATGCCGGCAGTGATGTTGCCCCACTGGTCTGAGCCGCCCATCTGCATTTCACAATCATGGTGCTCTGCCAAATGACGAAAGTCGTTGGCCTGCAACAACATGTAACTGAACTCCGTATACGACAAACCATTCGTCTCGGCGATCCGACTCTTGACCGAATCTTTTGCCAACATCTGATTCACCGTGATGTGTTTGCCGACATCGCGTAAAAAGTCGAGCATCGTGATTTTTCGCGTCCAATCGGCGTTGTCGACCAATGTCGCCTGTGTCGGACCTTTTTCAAAATCAAGAATGCGCTCGAGTTGGCGCTTGATGCACTGCACATTGTGATGCAAAGTTTCGGCATCCAACAAGTTGCGCTCTTCGCTACGCCCTGATGGATCACCGACCATGCCGGTTGCGCCACCAGCGAGTGTGAACGGGCGATGACCGAGAAGTTGCAAACGCCGCAGGGTAATTTGTCCCAACAAATGACCGATATGCAGCGAGTCAGAAGTCGGGTCAAAGCCGACATAGACACCCAATGAAGACTGTGCCGCGCGTGCCGTGATTGCTGCTCGGTCGGTGCTGTCGTGGATCAACCCGCGAGCGCCAAACTCTTTGACAAAATCTTGCGCCGTTGCCACACGGCAATAATAGGCGTTATCGCACGTTGTTTAGTGCCGCAATTCGTGTGTGCATAACTGTGAGGGCGGCGCCAAGCTCTGCGCTTTGGACGAGACCAGGCACAGGGCCACTGCCGCCTTTGGTCGTGCGTCGCGAAACACCGACGCCTGGTTGCAAAAGTTCTGCGGCTTGCTTGCCGAGTTTGCCATCTGCTTCGACCAATTGCGCGAGGCTCACCGATTCGCGAATTGATTTGCTGACAAGTGCGCCTACATGCGCGTGGGCCTGCCTGAATGGCATTCCCTGTGCTACGAGCCACTCGGCGAGGTCTGTGGCACCGAGCGATTGTGCATCAGCACCCGACTTCATCGCGTCTGAATTTAATTTCGCAGTTTTGATCATGCCCGCGAGTGCCTGCAGAGCGAGTCCCACCTGATTGACCGAATCGAACAATGGTTCTTTATCTTCTTGCAAATCGCGATTGTAGGCAAGGGGCAGCGCCTTGAGCGTCGCCAACAGCCCGGTCAAGTTGCCGATCAATCGACCAGATTTGCCGCGTGCAAGTTCGGCGATGTCGGCATTTTTTTTCTGAGGCAACATCGACGATCCCGTCGAATATGAATCGTCCAAGACTGCGAATCCAAACTCTTGGGTCGTCCACAGAACCCATTCTTCGCCGAGGCGCGACAGATGCACACCGATCAACGCGATGTCGAATAATGCTTCGGCGACGAAGTCACGATCTGAAACTGCGTCAAGTGAATTGTTGAATCGTCGCGCGAAACCAAGTTCGTTGGCGACAAAGTCGGCGTCAAGCGGCAAGGATGAACCTGCCAGCGCACCAGCACCCAACGGTGAAACATCAAGTCGCTCGATTGTTTGGGTCAAACGATCCACATCACGCAACATCGCCCACGCGTGCGCCGCAAAATGATGCGCGAGCAACACTGGCTGGGCACGTTGCAGATGTGTGTAGCCAGGCAGATAGACCGCACCGGTGCCCCAGCCTGCTTCGTTGGCGCGCGTTGCCAACACATCGCACAAATCAAGGGTCAGTTTTGCAACTTGGGCAAGTTCACGTTTGCACCACAGTCTCAGCGCCGTTGCCACCTGATCGTTACGGCTGCGACCCGTGTGTAGTTTTGCACCGGTGTCACCCGCAATTTGTGTAACTCGGCGTTCAATCGCCGTATGAATGTCTTCGTCGCTGGCAACAAATTCAAATTTGCCATTCGACATTTCTGTCGCCACGGCATTTAGCGCCGAAATGATCTTTTCACCTTCGGCTATTGAAACAATCTTTGCCTGCACCAAACCACGCACATGGGCTATCGATCCGACTATGTCGTCGCGCCACAACTGCTTGTCAAACGACAAACTCTCGGTGAATTTCAAGAGCGCCTCGGCCGGACTCGACTCAAAGCGTCCATGCCACAGTGGTTGGTCAGTCATCGGCGAGCCCCGCTAACTGTTTAATATCTTTGGCAAGTCGCTTGGCCGTGTATTTTGAATTGGCCACGCACATCATTGTGTCGTCGCCGGCGACTGTGCCGAGCAAACCCTGCAGTCTGGATCTATCTAATGCAGATGCAACAACATGGGCACAACCTGGCGGTGTGCGCACGATGACGATTGGTTCATTGAACTGCACATCGGCGACCCACTCGGCCAAGACGCGTTTCAGTTGATCTGGTGGAGACAGTCGATCTGGCTCAAACTCTGGTATCGCATAGGTCGTCTCGCCTTTGGTTGTGCGCACTTTTACCGCGCCAAGATCTTCGAGATCGCGCGAAACGGTTGCCTGCGTCGCCTTGATGCCTTTTTTTCTCAGCAACTCACGCAACATTGGTTGACTTGTCACGGTTTGCGAACTCACGATTTTGGCAATCAATTGTTGACGTTGAACTTTTGTACTCATATTGTGACCCCCATTAGATATGCGAGCACGCCCCTGGCGGCATGCATTCTGTTATGTGCTTGTAAAACAACTCGACTTTGGGCCCCGTCAATAACTTCGGCGGTCACTTCAACTTCACGATGCGCAGGCAGACAGTGCATAAAAATTGCCGCGCGATCAGCAACAGCCATCACGCTGGCGTCAACCCTGAAATTTGCAAAGTCGATCATCCGCTTGGCGGTTTCTGCTTCTTGACCCATGGATACGAACACATCGGTGTGCACCGCGTGCGCTCCTGAGGCGGCAATCTGGGCCGACGAGTGTTGTTCGACCGACGCCGCACCCAATTTAGAGATGTGATTCAATTCGGCGTCACGAGCGCCATAACCCTTCGGGCAACCTAAACGAATGTGCATGCCCTCGAGCGCGCAAGCCTCAACTAGTGATCGCGCCACATTGTTGTAGTCGCCAACCCACGCCACAGTTTTTTTATTTAAGTTGCCGAGTTCTTGACGCATTGTCAGCACATCAGCGATTGCCTGCAACGGATGAGATTGCTCGCTCAACATATTGATGATCGGCACACTCGAGACTTTTGCCATTCGTTGCAACACCGAATGTGCGAACACACGGGCTGCAATCACTTGGTGATAGCCCGCCATAATTCGCGTTACATCTTCGACGGTTTCGCGCTCGTCAAAACCAACTTCTTCGCCACGCGTAAAAATCGGATGACCGCCAAGCTGTACAACGGCCATCTCCATGCTGTGTCGAGTTCGATTTGACGGCTTTTCAAATATCAACGCCACACCCTTGTCTGCGAGCGGTCGACCCAGTTTTGAAATATCGGCCTGGGCAAGCGTCAAAACCGTGTGCAAATCCCGCGCCGAAAGATCGGTTACATCCAAAAAATGTCGCACGTTCATAACACTTTTTTCATGATCGAAACTGCTTCATCTATCTCTTGCGAACTCACCGTGAACGGCGGCGCGAGTCGCAGCGCGTGGCTCGTCACGCCGTTGACGACCAATCCCAGTTCAAGCAACTGCGATGCAACTTTCTTGGCGTCAAGTTCGGGCTTCAACTCGGCAGCCAACAACAATCCTCGCCCACGAACATCTACGACACTATTTATGGTGCGAAGTTTGGTCGTCAACTCTGCACCTTTTTGCTGCACAACTTCAGGCGCGTTCATGTCGATCATCAACTGCATAGTCGCCCGAACCGCTGCAGTCGC
>CAMBWL010000055.1 GCA_945871625.1 Bifidobacterium breve | reverse complement strand
ATTGCCACGGCACCCAACGGATAACTTGCAGCCGAGGCGTCTGGCTCGACGCTGTAAACCGACCCCCGATATTCACCCGGGCTAATCCAAATCTGTTTGCCGGAGAAATCTGTTTGTACCCCGAAAGCTCGCATCACACCAACGGTCATTTCGATGTATCCGCGCGAGACGATCTGATCGCCGAGAAGAATTTCCAAACCAGAAGGCAAATATGGCGCGATCATCATCAATGCACTCGTGAACTGACTGGACAAGCTGGCATCTGACGAAATTTTTGCCTGCCAACTCTGACCACGCGAAACCTTGACCGGTAGGCAGCCATCGTCACCGAGTGATTCGACAGATGCACCCAAGGTTCGCAACGCAGAATGCAACTCAAGCATTGGTCTTTTGCGCAGCGACTCTTGGCCGTCAATCACCGAGCTACCGGCTCGCAAACTGCAAAGCGCCGTCAAAAATCGCGATGTCGTGCCAGCCAGTTGCGCATCAAGATGCAACTCGCTTGCGTTTTCGAGATTCAGCCTGCCAGCCACCTTCACGCTGTCACCATCTCGCTCGACACCAACACCCAAAATTCGCAGTGCGTCAATCATCGCCTCGGTGTCGTCGCCGGGCGCACAATTCGAAATTACCGATTCAGAGTTGGCAAGTGCAGCACAAACCAGTGCGCGATTCGCAATTGATTTTGAACCCGGAACCGAAACTAGCTGCTCGCCCGCCCGATTGGTCATGCCACAGTTTGAATGCTCGGACGAAACTTGCGCGCCATCAGACCGCCGCGAAACATCTCGGCGCTCGCCTTGTCGATGATCAGTACAAGAATTCCACGATCACCTTCGACCGAGTGCGACACCTCGAAGTTTGCGATGTTCACACCAAGATCTGCCGCCAATGTGAAGATCTCAGCGGCCGAGCCCGAACGGTCGGGTATCGGCACTCGCACTTCGCAAACATCCATAAGTTCTTGCACTCGACCAGGCAAGTTCGCGCGGGCATTACGCGCCGTCGAAAGTCGCGACAACAATGCGGCGTTATCTTGGGCTTCGACGATTCCGCGCATCTCAGTGAGACCAGAAATCATCCCGTCGAGTGCGTCCAGAATCGCAGCACGATTCTCGCGACAGATGTCGACCCAAATTTGTGGCTGGCCCGATGCGACTCGAGTCATGTCTCTAAAACCACCAGCCGCCAACCGCAGCACGGCAACATGTTCTTCTGCCGTTATATGCGCAAGCCCCATCAATGTTGCCGCAGTCAGGTGCGGCAAATGACTGACCACCGCCACCAAGCGATCGTGACGCTCGGCATCCAACACAACTATTTCGGCACCGAGTGTGCGAATAATTTTCGCCAGAATCTCGAAACTCGTATCCGATGACTCAGTCGAAGGTGTCAGCACCCATACCGCACCCTCGAACAGTGCATCATCTGCACCGTCGAGCCCGGCTAATTCGCTGCCCGCCATCGGGTGACCGCCAATGAATCGAGCGTCACTCACGGCAGTCACGACCGACGCCTTCACACCGCCAACATCTGTGACGATGCCTTGTGTCTTGGCCAATGCAAGTTTGGCCTGGTCGGGTATCGAACTAACTGGTGTCGCGATAAAACTGATCTCTGCCTGCGGATCAATGCCGACGCCGCCAATTATCCCCCGCGCCAATGCCGACTGCTCCACTTCGTGGTCTGCATCGCTACCCGAAACCGTGAACCCGTGTTTGGCCAGAGCCAACGCCAGAGAACCACCGATAAGACCGAGTCCGAGAACATTCGCCCGCCGTGTAGCCACAGTTAAATTCTACCTTTGTGTCAGTTTGTCGTGGCTTGATTTAATTCGACGACTTCGCTCGTTGTCAGATGTCGCCACTTGCCAGGCGCCAAAGTGCGATCAATAATCGGACCGATTCGCACGCGAACGAGGCGCTCGACCGGGCACCCGACTGCCTCGCACATCCTGCGAATTTGACGATTGCGACCCTCATGAATCACGATTCGCAAAACCCCAGACTGCAATTGTCCGACTTCGGCTGGTGATGTCACACCGTCGTCCAACTCGATGCCGTCGCGCAATCGCTTCAATGCAGATTCGCTGACACCATTTTGGCCACAGTCGACATGTGCCAAATATTCTTTTTCAATGCCAAAACTCGGATGCGTCAATCGATGACCCAACTCGCCATCGTTGGTCAATATCAACAGGCCCTCTGTATCTGAATCGAGTCGACCCACCGGAAACACCCGGGGCTCAAATGGCACAAGTTCAATCACCGTTTGCCGACCGTGCGTGTCTTTGGCCGTGGTGATCACATCTACGGGTTTGTTCAGCAAATAATAGACGAGACCTGGTGCGACACCAATTACGACGCCGTCAACTTCAACCCGATCTGTTTGCGATTTCACGCGCCGACCAAGAATTGCTATCTCGCCGTTGACCTTGACCCGACCCTGGTCGATCAAGATCTCGCATTCTCGTCGCGAACCCCACCCGACGCGCGCCAAAACTTTTTGCAGTCGCTCGCCTTCGTCATTTTCTAATTCACCTGACGCACCAAACGCCGAATCACCAGACATTTAGTGTCGATGAGATTTCTATTGCTCGGGCGAAGTCGGGTCGTCGGGCACAACTCGCAAACCCCGCTCGAGCGTTTCAACGACACTGGCATCCGGAATGAAATCGGCGATACTCGGCAAATCATCCAGCGACGCGATGCCGAGTCGTTCCAAAAACAACGGCGTTGTGCCGAAAAGAACTGCCTGTCCTGGGCCATCATCGCGTTGTACTTCGGTGATGTAACCGCGCGCCTGCAGAGTTCGCATCACCGACTCGGGGTCGACACCACGAATCGCCGCGATCTGTGAACGCGACAACGGCTGTTTGTAGGCGATGATCGCCAATGTCTCGAGTGCCGCAGATGAAACGCGCGCTTGCTGTCCATCCAAAACGAATCGCTCGACATACGCCGCCAATTCTGGGTGCGACTGAAATCGAAAACCACCGGCAACTTTGACGAGTTGAAACCCGTGACCTGCGGCTTCATACGTAGCAGCCAGTCGCTCGCAAAGCGCCTCGACGGTGGCTTGAGAAATCTCCAGCAACTGAGCCAACAGTGCCGGTGCGACGGGCTCCATCGCCACCAACAAAATCGCCTCAAGCGCACGAACTACCTCTGGATCAAGATTCGTTTCTTCTTTGCTCATTTGCTATCCCTCATAGTTGTCGATCGCTATCGAGTCGTCTTCAATGCCCAACCACAAGACCTGAATGTCGCCAAAACGTAGCACCTGCTCGAGTTCGACCCGCCCCTGTTTATAAAGTTCGAGAATCGCCAAAAATCTCACCACGACTTCGATCTTGTCTGTAATTCCGTCGACGATGTCGCGAAATGTCGTGCGACCTGCCTGGCGAATCTGTTCGGAAACCGTGACGATCGCCTCGGCCACACTCGCGCGAATCGGCGCGACATGCTCAAGACCAATCACCTTGGGTGATTTAGGTGCGGCGGCTCGCATGAACGCCCGCTGTACCCGTAACGGGCTCACACCTTCAAGCAAGTCGGGCATCAACGCGGCAAATCGTTCTTCTGGCCCAGCCATGCGCGGAAAACTCAGATCAGCGCGACTGACCAAGTCACTAAATACTGTTGCCACATCTTTAAACGTCTTGCAGTCGAGCAATCTTGCGAGCAACAAATCGCGTTCTTCCCACAACGCCAACTCATCGTCGAGATCACCGTCATCTTTGCCCGGCAACAAACGGCGCGTTTTCAGTTCGATCAAAGTTGCCGCAATCAACAAAAATTCGGTGGCCAGATCCAGATCAATTGTCTGCATCTTGGCAACTTCTTCGAGATACGCCGTCACGATATTTGACAACGAAACTTCGTGAATATCCACTTCTTCTTTCAAGATCAGATGCAACAGCAGTTCAAATGGTCCGTCAAAAGTCGGCGTCGAAACTGCGTATTTCATCCCTTGCGAGATTACCTCCCCCCGCCATTCAATGTCGGCAACTAAGGTTGAAACGTGACTCGCGTTCTGTCCTGCATTCAGCCCACGGGCGACGTGCACCTCGGCAACTACCTCGGTGCCCTGCGAAATTGGGTTTCAGGTCAAGACAAGGCCGATGTTTTTCATGGGATAGTCGACCTGCACGCACTAACCGTGACAGAAAAGTCAGACATCATCGGCGCCAACACGCTGCAACTTGCGGCGATGCTTTTCGCCGTCGGCTTGAACCCCGATGTCGCCACGGTGTTCGTGCAGAGCCATATCGCCGAACACAGCCAACTTGGGTGGATCATGGAATGCACGGTTTCGTTCGGCGAATTAAGTCGAATGACACAGTTCAAAGACAAATCAGCAAAGCGCGAAGCCGAGTTCGTCTCGGCGGGATTGTTCACCTACCCCGCACTACAGGCCGCGGACATTTTGCTCTATGACGCCAACGAGGTGCCGGTCGGCGATGACCAGCGCCAGCACATCGAAATCACCCGAGATATTGCAATCCGTTTCAACCATCGCTTTGGCGACACTTTTGTTATTCCAAAGGCGGTGACTCCGACGAGTGGCGCACGCGTCATGGACCTGCAAAATCCGACCGCCAAGATGTCGAAGTCTGTCGATGACGACTCAGGTGTGATCTATTTGTTGGACGATCCTTCAAAAATCGAGAAAAAATTCAAACGCGCAGTCACCGACAGTGAAACTGATGTCGTGTTTGACCGTGAGCGCAAACCTGGTGTCGCCAACTTGCTCGAAATTTTGTCTGCAGCGACCAACACGACACCACAAAAGACTGCCGAAAATTACACGCGCTACGGCGACCTAAAGTCAGCCAGCGCCGAAGCAGTTATCGCGATGCTTGCCCCGATACAAAAGCGTTACCACGACCTGTTGAGCGACAGGGCCGAACTGATGCGACTGATCCACAAGGGCAACGAGCGCGCCCAGGCAGTGGCCAGCGTTACTCTTGCGCGTGCACAAAAATCAATCGGTTTTCTGAGCAGCAAATAAACTAAATATCATCCGCTTCGTGTAGAGCCTGCAATATCTCTGGGTTAGCGGATTCACCGACTACTAGTCGCCACGTTGTTTCGTCGCTGCCAATTTCGCGCAATATTTTTGCACCAATTGTTTCGTGGTCGTGATACATCGAAAATCTTTCACCACGACGGCCGACAATTGTCGCTATAACACGGCCACAAACACCGAGATTTGATTTTGTTTTACCGACATCATGCAACAACGATGCCCGCACGGCTGCAACTTCGGCGTTTGGCAAACGATCCAAGAATCGTCGCATAACAAGCAGGCTGTGCTTTTGGTCGATCATCGGCATATTCAACCAAAGTTCAAACTCTCGTGGCAGCAACAAATCACGTACAGAGTCGAAGTTCGATTGCGACAATTCACGGCGGTCTAGAGCCAGCACGAAACGTTTGGTGAGGTGCAAAAGATTGCTCATCGCTTGATTCTGGCGCGAGGGTGGGCTTCGCGATACATCTCGTAGAGAACTTCGTTGTCTACCCGCGTATAAATCTGGGTGGTGCTGACCGACGCATGACCGAGCAGTTCTTGCACCACACGCAGGTCGGCACCATGCACCAACATATGCGTCGCACACGAATGACGAAGTGCGTGGGGCGAAATATCCTTGATCCTGGCCAATGCCGCATATTTGCGCACGAGGTTGAATATCGCTTGTCGTGACAGTCGCGTGCCGTGCACACCGAGAAATACGGCATCGCTGTCTTCGCGACTCGCCCACTGGTCGGGCACAAGCCCCGGTCGCCCACCCAAATCGAAATAGTCGCTCAATGCTTCATGACACGGTCGGCCAAACGGCACGATGCGTTCTTTCGAACCCTTTCCGAATAGTCGCACGAGCGAATCTTGCATATCAATGTCACTCATTGACAGCGTGCAAATCTCGGCGACACGCGCACCCGTCGCATACAAGAACTCGAGAATCGCTCGATCTCGGCGCGCGAACGAATCCACTCCCGTCACGGCACTGAGCAACAGCGCAACTTCGTCCTCTGAAATTGCTTTTGGCAAACTACTCGGCACTTTCACGCCATCCACGAGCGCCGCCGGATTGTCGCTGCGAATACCTTCTTGTGCCAAATAACGGTAAAACATTCGCACAGCGGCGAACTGGCGCGCCACAGACTTTGGCGCCTTGCCGGCTGATCGCAAATGTGCAACAAACTTTTCAAGATGCTGTGCCGTTGCGTTCATCACCGTCGCATGTTGCGTCTTGAGCCACTTGACATAGTGCGTGATATCGCGTTGATATGCCGAGAGCGTGTTCACGGCTCGACCCTGTTCGACTCGCATCCACGTCATGAATGTG
>CAMBWL010000054.1 GCA_945871625.1 Bifidobacterium breve | reverse complement strand
AACACGCAGATCTATCTCGAGGTGCTCGACTCACAGCCAAAAGACTCGTTAGTCATAGCGCGCATCGCCGACCCGGTTCTGGCAACGGGCTCACATCTGAGTTATACCGCGCAGTGGTTTATCTTTTCGTTATTTGTGGCCGCGGGTTGGGTCGTCGTAGTGCGACGCAAACTCAAATCAGGTTAAGTTTTCGACGAATCCTTCAAGTTGACGTAAGTTTCGACACTCAAACACACCATCGGTGTGTGCACCATATTCGCCGACGATCGAGTCGCCAGTATTCCAATAAGACTTCGGTTCTGGGTTCAACCAATAAACATGGCGGGCCCGCTTGCGCATTTCTTTGACCACCCAAGATTGGGCCGCGTGATAGTTGTTGCGTGCGTCACCCAGCAACAACACCGTCGTCTTTGAGTTGATGTCTTTGCCGTATCGTTCAAAGAACACCTCAAACGCATGTCCGTAGTCGCTGTGGCCGTCGACCCAAACCACATCGGCTTCGGTATTCACGCGATTGATCGCCTCGCCGATATCTTCGGTTGATTTGAAGAATTTGGTCACCTCGTCGATGCCGTCAATAAACACGAACGACCGCACTTTCGAAAATTGATTCTGAATCGCATAAACGAACATCAGCGTGAACCGCGCAAACGCCGCAACGCTGCCTGAAATATCGGCCACGACCATCAATTCGGGCTTTGCCGGTCGCGGATAACGAAACTTCGGATCGGCAGGCACGCCGCCGTAACTCAACGAATGTCGAACGGTGTTGCGAAAATCAAGTGGACCCTTGCGACCATGGCGACGCTTGCGCGCCAGTCGCGCTGCAAGTTTTCGAGTCAACGGATATAGCGCTTTTTTCAAACTCTGCATCTCATCACGACTTGCATGCATGAACTCGACATCTTCGGGCAATGGTTTGCGCAGCGTCTTGGCCATCGCTTCGGCACCACGATCGGCAACCAATCGACGACGAATCTCTGATTCAACTTCTTGTTTGAACTGTTCGATACGACTTTCAAACTCGTCTTTCTCGAGTCGTTCTTCAAGCGACGAAAGTTGTTGTTTGCTCATCTCGCGATTTGCATCCATCAACTTTTGCAACATGTTGTCAAGATCAAGATTTCTGAGTGTTCGATACAGATAGTAAGTTCCACCCACTGGTCGACCCGGCTCCATGCCGGCGAATCGCTGCACCGATTGTTTGGCAAGTGCCCGCATCATCGCCTGATCGCCACTCATCAAGGCGCGCATCAACATCGCGGCGATCTCTTCTGGCGTCAGTGAATCCATTCCCCCACCAGAGCCCTTGCCTTCGCCTTGTCCCTTGACTTGGTCCATTTGTTCTTGCATCTCGCGCCAGAAATCATCGGGCTGACCGTCTTTGGTAATTTCATATTCAGGGCCGCGCAACGAAAAATAAACTTCGAAGATGGTTTCAAAAACTCGCCAGTGCGCATTGTTCTTGACCAATGTTGCACCCAACGCATACTTGAATGCATCTCGATCCTCGATCGGTATCACCTTGACCGCTTCCATTGCATCGAGATTCTCGGTCAAACTCACCGGCAGACCGGCATTTCGCAACTCAACGATGAAACCCGACATCAGATCAAGCACGGGCATTTTAAAAACTCACTTCGTAACTGAAAGTTCTTTGGCCGCTTTGGCGATGTCGGTCTGATATTTCAAAAGGATATGCAGAGTCTCTTTGGCTTCTTTCTCGTCGATCGTCTCGATGCCAAGCAACATCAAAGTGCGCGCCCAGTCAAGCGTCTCGCTCACAGACGGCGCTTTTTTGAGGTCAAGTTGACGAATGCTGCGCACGATGCGGGCAATTTGATCCGCCAGGTTTTCGCTGATATCAGGAACCTTGTTCAGCACGATTTCTTTCTCGCGCTCAAGGTCTGGGTAGTCAACATGCAGATACAGACAACGGCGCTTGAGAGCCTCTGAAAGTTCACGAGTGTTGTTCGAAGTCAAAAAAACCAACGGAATCTGCTTGGCGGTAATCGTGCCCAATTCGGGGATCGAAACCTGATAGTCGGAGAGAATCTCGAGCAACAGTGCTTCGGTCTCGACTTCGACGCGATCCACTTCGTCGATCAACAACACAACCGGTTCTTCGCTGGTGATCGCCTCAAGTAACGGACGGGTCAGCAAGAATTCTTCACTGAAAATGTCGTCGTGCACTTCGCTCCACGAATCGCTTTTCTTGTCTGCCTGAATGCGCAGAAGTTGCTTTTTATAGTTCCACTCATACAGCGCCTTCGACTCATCGAGACCTTCATAACATTGCAAACGAATCAATCGTGCGCCAGTCATCTCGGCAACGCTCTTTGCGAGCTGCGTCTTGCCGGTACCCGCTGGCCCTTCAATTAGCACTGGCTTGCCCAGACGGTCTGCCAAATAGACGACACCTGCAATGCCATCATCGGCCAGATAATTTTCTTTTTTCAGCCCGCTGCGAACGGTAGCAACATCTTTAAATCGTGGTTTCACCCGAATAACCCTAGCCGTCAAGGCTTGCTGCAACTAAGCGCAACGCCGCTCAAAAGCACAATACGATTAGAACCCATGGCAACGCCCACTGCCCGTTCGGGTCTGCTGCGAGCCAATCTCACCGTTGCAAGTGGCACGGCGCTGAGTCGGCTCACGGGACTAATTCGAATCATTGTTTTCGGCGTCGTAGTTGGTCAGACCGCTCTCGCTGACGCTTACGACATGGCCAACAACGCCCCAAATGTCGTGTACGAGTTGTTGCTTGGTGGCATTCTCGCCGCCACACTTGTGCCGCTATTCACCCGACATTTGCAAGACGAGAACGACGACGCCGTCAGCGCAATCGCCAGTGTCTCGGTGGTCGTTCTTGGCATCATCACTGCTGTTTCAATTGGCTTGGCACCACTCATCTTTCGCGTTTTTTCGCTGAACACTGCCGACCAAATTGATGCGGATGTCTTTCGTACTGCGGGCACTGCTCTCACGCGGCTGTTTTTGATCCAGATATTTTTCTATGGCGTCACTTCAATCATCACCGCGATCTTGAACGCACGAAAATTATTTTTCGCAGCCGCATGGACGCCGGTGCTCGCCAACATCGTCACGATCGCGACACTGCTGGGTATTCGCAACGTGAGTGATGTCGACCCACCAACACTCACCGAAGTCGTCGACAATGACTCGTTGCAATGGCTGCTCGGCATGGGTTCTACTTCAGGCATCATCGTGATGACACTCGGCATGTTCATCGCTCTGCGCCGCAGTGGAACCAAACTCAGGTGGAACTTCGACCTGTCGCATTCGGCTGTCAAACAGTTGCTCAGACTTTCTGGCTGGGCAATTGGATACGTCGCAGCCAACCAAGTGGCCCTCGTGGTGATCAAGAATTTGGCACAACCTGGTAGCGGCAATGTCGACGCCTATTCCAAGGCCTACACCTTTTTTTCGCTGCCACACGGTTTGCTAGCGGTTTCAATAGCCACAACATTTGTGCCGGAACTTGCCCGGGCAGCGAGCCAACGCGACGGTCAAGAGTTCGACCGCAAGTTTCTTTCAGGCATCCGACTGACTGCGCTGGCGACAATACCTGCCTCAATTATTTTGTTCTTCTTTGCCGAACCCGTCGTCGAGTTGCTGCTGCAATATGGCAACTTTGATGCGTCGGCGACGACCAATACGGCAAGAGCTCTCTCAGGTCTGGCAATTGGACTATCTGGATTTTCGATTTATCTTTTTGTGTTGCGCGGTTTCTATAGTTATGGCGACACTCGCACGCCGTTTTTTATCAATCTCTTTGAAAACGCCCTGAACATTGTTTTGGCAATCGTGTTGGTAGAAAGATATGACGTACTCGGCTTGGGTCTGGCGTTCTCGTTCGCATATCTGGTCTCTGCAGTTCTAGCGTTCGTCATCTTGCGACGAAAAACAAGTCGACTTAAATTGCTCGCCAATTAATTGGCCAACACCACCAGGTCGTCGCGGTGAATCACTTCGGCTGAGACGCCTTCACCCAAATCTGCGCTCTTTTGCCCCGCACCCGCACTGGCCTGCACCGACGAGACGCCCGACATGCCGCGAGCGATCACCAACCCAGTCGAATCTAAGACTTCGATCGTGTCGCCAATTTCAAAATCACCCTTCACCGATTTGACTCCGGCATGCAACAGCGAAACGTTGCGACGCAACAAAGCATCGCGCGCACCGTCATCGACCATTACCGAGCCGGTTGCTTGAGCGGCAAACGCAATCCACAATTTGCGCGCAGTTAGTTCGCGTTTGCGCGGCAAAAATTGCGTGCCTGCACCAGTGACCTGATTTACAGCGTCGACAACGACATTTTTTCGTTGCGCGGCGGCGATCACCGTACGCACACCAGACCATGACGCGATGCGTGCCGCCGCAAGTTTTGACGCCATTCCGCCACTGCCACGGTCATTTGCCGAGTTGCCCGCACGCACCGACAACAACTCGTCATCTGCCCTGACGGTCTCGATGAATACTGCTTTCGGATCGACATTCGGGTCAGCCGTAAACAGGCCCTGCAAGTCTGTCAGCAATATCAATACGTCGGCTGAAACACTGTGGGCGACGAGGGCGGCGATTCGATCATTGTCGCCGTATCGAATTTCATCACTGGCGATTGCATCGTTCTCGTTGATCACCGGCACACAACCCAACTCGAGCAATCGCAACAGAGTTTGCCTGGCGTGCAGATACTGGTGTCGATCAATGAAGTCGTTTGGCACGAGCAAAACTTGTGCGCCAACTAATTGATGTTGGTCAAGTTGCACGTTGTACTCCTGCATCAACCGACTTTGCCCCGCAGCAGCGAGTGCTTGCAACGTCGGCATGTCGGTTGGTCGTTTGCCAAGTTTGAGTGCGGCAACGCCACCAGCGACGGCGCCAGATGTGACGATCAAAACTTCGTGATTTGCTTTGCGCAATGCGGCAACTTCTTGGCACAGCGAACTAACTGCAGCAGAATTAATGCTGCCAAGTTCGGTCGTGATTGAAGAAGTACCAATTTTTACAACGACGCGCATGACTATTGCTCCGGTGTGTAGTCAAAAGAGAAAGTGCCGATCCAGACGATTGCGCCTTCGGTCGCACCGGCGCGCGCCAATAATCTCGGCACCCCAAGACGCGACATGCGATCATCGACATAATTCAAAGCGTCGGCGTTGGTCACGTCGTTCAATGCGACCGAACGCTCAATGTCCCGGCCATGTAGACGAAACTCGTTTGCCCCGAGACGTTCAACGCGCGTGCCCTGCGGCTCTGGGCGAAACGTAACAGGCCCGATTGGCGCAGGTTCAGATGTTCGGGCTTCGGCGACGAGCAGAGCCAATTGGTTCAACACATCGCGCACGCCATCGCCCGTCACCGCCGAAATCTTCGGACCCTGCCATGCAGCAATCGCTTCTGATGTCGCCGAATCGGTTTTGGTCGCGACGATCAATCGTGGCCGATCTAAAAGTTCTGGTTGATACGCCTTTAATTCGCGCAACAAAATTTCTTCTTGTTCCGCTGGTGAAATTTCTTCCATTGACACGAGGTCAATCAGCACGCACAACACGCGTGCGCGCTCGATGTGCCGCAAAAACTGGTCACCCAATCCTTTTCCTTGACTTGCGCCTTCGATGATCCCCGGAATATCGGCGATCACAAACTCGGTCGTGTTGTTCAACCGCACGACACCCAAATGAGGTTCAAGGGTTGTGAATGGATAATTGGCGATCTTCGGCTTAGCCGCCGAGACAGCACTAATGAACGTGCTCTTGCCCGCATTCGGAAAACCAACCAATGCGACATCGGCCATCAATTTCATCTCGAGTTTCAACCAACGCTCAAGACCGTGTTCACCTTGCTCGGCAAACTTCGGTGCTCGGCGTCGGTTCGACAAGAACCGTGCGTTGCCGCGACCACCTTCTCCGCCTTGTGAAGCCAACCATCGCGAACCATGCGTCGCAAGATCAGCCAAAGTGTCGCCGGTGTAAAGATCTTTGACGACCGTGCCTTCAGGAACTCTGACGATTAATTCTTCACCACGTCGACCATGCAAGTCTTTGCCCATCCCCGAGATGCCATCTTGCGCACGGCGATGTGGATGGTCGCGAAACGCCAACAAACTTGCCACATTGCGGTCGGCCTCGAGCCACACCGACCCACCGTTGCCGCCGTCGCCGCCGTTCGGACCGCCGTTGACAACAGGCCCCTCGCGACGGAAACTGACGCAGCCACTACCCCCGTCACCTCCGCGAACATTTAATTGGGCTTCGTCAACAAACGCGCTCATTGGTCTCCTGTGGGCCTGCTTTTTAAGCATTGCTACATGTAGCAAAAGCAGGCTATTCAAGGCTACAAGCGACGAACTGGGCTCACCCGTTGCCTA
>CAMBWL010000053.1 GCA_945871625.1 Bifidobacterium breve | reverse complement strand
GAGCATTTTAGTTTTGACGCCGCGACGACTGATGATGCGCGTGTTGCGTTGTGTATGGACCCGCAAACAAGTGGTGGGTTGTTGGCTGCGGTGACACGTGAGGCCGCCGAGGAACTTTTGCGCGACGAAATGTGGTTTAAGGTCGGCGAATTTAGTTCATCGCCTGCCAGCGTGCATTTGTGCTGACTCGCGCTGAACCGTATTGATGCCTGTTGATGCGAAAAATTAAGCCGTGGCCAAACGCGATGCGAGAGCGAGCGCTATTTGATCGCGGTGCAAAAACAATCGTTGGTGTTGACGAAGTTGGCAAGGGAAGTTGGGCCGGGCCGCTGGTAATTGGTATTGCGATGTTGAGTCGCGAGATGGTTTTTTCTGACGAGCCGGCTGTCGTGTTGGGTGGTGTGCGCGATTCGAAACAACTTTCTGAGATGCAACGCGAAGAAATGTTCGAGAGAGTTGCTGCCAAGTGTTTAAGTTGGTCGATCGGCGCGGCGAGTGCGCTTGAGTGCGATCAACTCGGCATGGTTGAAGCGCAACGGTTGGCTACGGCACGCGGCTTTGCTGCATTCGCTGGCGTGAATGTCGACGCAATAATTATTGACGCAGCAATTGTCGACGGGCGGTGGGACTTTGTTTCGCCGCACGCACGCGAAGTGATGCTTGAAGTCAAAGCAGATGCCGATTGCGTATCGGTGGCTGCAGCCTCAGTATTGGCAAAAGTTTCTCGTGATCGCATGATGCGGGTGCTGGCAACTGATTATCCGCAATGGCATTTCGACACCAACAAGGGCTACCCATGCCCCAAGCATCGGGCTGCCCTACAGGGTTACGGCCCGTCAGCGATTCATCGCACTTCTTGGGCATTTATGCCTAATTATGTTCCGTGGCTAAAAACTAATTAGAAGTCTTTGAGGGTGCGAGTTTCGAGAATCTCTAGATCGCATGCGAGCACGTTCTTCCAATCGCAAAAAGCCTAAAAATTTGTTTAGTCTTTTTGGGTGCCGACCTTGAGGTCACGAAATGCTGACTTCGAGTCGATGCCCACATCTTTTGGCAAACCCAGCACGCGCTCGCCAACGATGTTGCGCATCACTTCGTCTGAGCCGCCAGCGATTCGCATGCCGGGCGCGCCAAGCAGCAACTGACTCCAAGCGAATGTTCCCCATTCGCCAGTGTCGGCTTGCAATTTGCTGCCAAGCACGAGGGCTAGAAAATCATTCATCCGTTTTTGATTGTCGACCAAAGCCATCTTGGCAATCGACATCTCTGGGCCAGGTGTTTGACCAGCGCGAATTTTGTCCATCGCCCGTTGGTTGTTGTAGCCGGCAACTTTGGTGCGAATAAATAGATCTGCCATTTTTTCGCGCACAATCGGATCATCGGTCATGCCGAAGTGTTGCACCATCGCCTGCATGCGTGTGAACATCGAAGTTTCGCCCCCACTTGCGGTGCCAATCGCCGCACGCTCGTTCATCAATGTAGTCAGCGCTACGCCCCAGCCATTATTAACTTCGCCCAGTCGATAACTATCGGGCACGCGCACTTCATTAAAGAACACTTCATTGAAACTTGCGCCACCCGTCATCTGTCGCAACGGACGAATTTCGACACCCGCAGCATGCATGTCGACGATGAAACCAGTCATACCTTTGTGCTTGGGCAAACTCGGGTCGGTGCGACAGATCACTTCACCGATGTCGCTGTATTGCGCGCCAGATGTCCAAACTTTTTGACCCGTGATGACCCATTCGTCGCCGTCACGTTCGGCTTTTGTCTGCAGAGATGCCAAGTCACTACCCGCACCTGGCTCTGAAAATAATTGACACGAGACAATATCTGCGCGCCACATCGCCCGCAAAAACTTTTCGCGCGCCTCGTCGCTGCCATGTGCCAAAATCGTCGGCGCAACCATGCCGAGACCAATTTGAAAAATTGATTGATTGGCAACTTTGTATTGCCCCTCGGCTTTGCCGTAAGCCTTTTCGAACTCGTTAGTTAATCCAGCCCCACCGTATTGAGTTGGACCAGTGATCCAACCAAAACCAGCGTCAAACTTTTGCTGACGCCACTGCTTGGCGCGACTCACCATTTCGTCTTCAGACTGTTTCGATCGTTCTTCGAACATCGACACATTGTCAGAACCTTCACCCCAAACAAATGCTTTCTTCGACTCGCGTGGTTCAGCGTTGGCCGCCAAGAACTTGTGGGCCTCAGCCGCGAATTGCTCGATCGTGATTTTTTCGTCAGTCGTCATACGAATAACCGTACTTGTCAAAAGTCGTTTTGGCGAAGATGAGAGAAGCCCCAAAACGTGCATCTCAGCCGAGTTTTGACTAGCCTGCCTCGGGTGGGTCAGCCAGTAGATGTCAAACAAACAACCGCTGGGGTTGCTGGTCGCATTCGGTTTGAGTTAAACCGTACGCTGACTGGTCAAGGCCACGAGAAATTTACCAGCGCCAGCCAAGCGATCGGCCCGCGTCCAGCAGCCGAATTGGCGCGCCGACTATTTAATAGTGGCGCAGTGCTCGGCGTGCATATTTTTGCCAACATCGTCACGATTGATCTTGCGCCTGGCTCGCGCGACGGCGATTTGGCCCAAATCATCACTGATCTTCATCAATATTGGAAGCCCGGCATGAAGCCGCCAAGTGTCGAAGAGCTATTGGCCCAAGTTGCCGCCCCGGCTGCCGCTGCAGCGCCAAGCGCCGATGGTTCAGCGCCCGAATTAAGCGCCGCTGAAAAACTCGTCCCAGCCCATTTGTTGGAGAGAAGCAGAGCCGCGCGAAGCAAGGCTCAGAAGTCATAGCCGCGCGAAGCAAGGCTCAGAAGTCATAGCTAAATAAATAGCGCTTTGACTACTGCGAACATATGTTCGCTACAGTACAGGCATGAAATTATTGGTACCAAAAACCCTCGCTGTTAAACATTCATTTTTTGAAAAACAAGTTCTTGAAAACTTCGCCGTGTCCGATCAAGTTCGTCAGTTGTTGCCCGACGCAGGTCTAGTTCGTGGACGTATCGTGCGCTGTCGTGGTGACGCCGCCACATCGTTAGCCCTTTCACTTTGTGCCCGTGCATCACAGCAAGGTTCATGGTTGGGCGTTGTTGGTGTCAGTCATCTCGGTATTTCATCTGCAGTCGAACACGGCGTGGCACTTGAACGCATGGTCTTTGTGCATCCACCAGAATCATCGCGCGATTGGTCGACGACCGTAGCTGCCGTGATCGACGGCTTTGATCTATTGATAGTCGCAGTGCCAGAAGCGCTTTCTGTTTCTGATGCGAGGCGGGTTCAGACACGGTTGCAGTCACGGCAATCAGTAATGATCATCGTCGACACCGCCACGCTTTCTCAGCCAAATTTTTCAAACAACGTGCATCCGTTTCACGCCGATGTCGTCTTAGACACGACAACAAAAAGTTGGAGCGGCATCAACAATGGCGCCGGCTATTTGCAGCAACGCCAAGTTGCGATCAAAGTCAGTGGCCGTCGAGTTGCGCGCGCACAGGAACATCTAGTCACTTGTAGTTACTAAATTGCTTACTCCAAAACGAGTAGCCGTATTGCGTTGTCTCGACTGGTCGGCGGTCGTGGCGGCAAAAACTTCAAGCAGTCCATGCGTTGTTGTGCACTCACAACGAGTTGTTTCTCGTTCTGTTGGCGCAATGCATTATGGCGTTCAAGTTGGCATGCGTCGTCGCCATGCTCAAGGGCTTTGTCCAGATCTTGAGATTGCGACTTATCAACCAGACCGCGATCGTCGGGCGTTCAATACCGTCGTTCGGGCGGTCAGTGAACTTGTCCCGTTGATTGAAGTCAACGAGCCAGGGATAATCGTGTTCGCTACCCGCGGCCCGTCTAGATATTTTGGTGGCGACGAGCCGATGGCCAATAAAATTGTTCAGGCTCTACGCAGTTCAATAGTTGCTGATTCACAATTTGGTGTTGGCATCGCCGATAGCCGTTTGGCGGCCCACATCGCCGCACATATTTCGGCGCAAAACACGGCTAAAGCGCCGTTCATCGTCGAGCCAGAAAAGACAAAAGTTTGGCTCGCCCAACAATCTGTCAGGGTTTTAAGTGAGTTCGCCAACATCAATCGTGAGACAGTCTCATTGCTCGAGCGACTCGGGTTAAACACCTTGCAAGATGTCTGCAAACTTAGCGAGTCGGTGCTGGCTGGACGATTCGGTGAACTTGGCGTCGAGTTGCATCGACTCGCTCGTGGCGACGAACAACACCCACTGGCGGCAGTTGCGCCACCCCCAGAGCATCTTTGTTCACAAGTTTTTGAACAACCTATTTTTGATCAGCAAACATTGCTCAATAATGTTCAGGCAATGGCTGGCGAGTTCAGCAACTATTTCGCGCAGCACGGTGCGATTTGTGTGCGGTTGGTCATCAAATTTGAGTCAGAAACTGGTTCATATTCAGAACGTCTGTGGTATCGACCACAGGGTTTAACCGCTCGGGCGATAACCGAGAGTGCCAAGTGGCAAATTGAAAGTTGGCAAATCAAAGATGCTTTAGTTCGCATACAACTAATCGCCGACGAAGTGCGCACAGACACGGCACGGCAACTTAAGTTGTGGGGTGGCGTCACTCAAATTGATGAAATGGCCAATCAGGCCATTGGTCGGTTGACCGAATTGTTGGGCTCAACTGCGGTTCAACTAGTCAAGTGGCAAGGTGGCCGAGATCTGCAAGACAACCATCAACTTGTTTCTGCCTCGCATTTTCAACCCAGACAAAACGAGTCAAATGTGTCAGACATGAAGCCACAGTGGCGTGGCGCCCTGCCGACTCCGTCTCCGAGCGTTGTCTATTTTGAGCCGCAGCTGGTGAAAGTCGTGGATAAAGATAAAAACTTGCTGCGTGTCAGTGCGCGCCATGAGTTAAGCGCCGAGCCTGCGCAAATAATAATCAGTCAGCAAAGTTACAAAATTATTTCTTGGGCAGGACCATGGCCGATAGAAGAAAAGTGGTGGGATACCGCTCGTAGCCGACGCCTGGTTCGACTGCAAGTCGTGATCGAAAAATTGATGCCAGACGGTTCGCAGCAAGTTCAAGCATTGTTGGTTGCACTCGAGCACGGCGAATGGAGCATCGCGGCGATCTACGGCTAGATCACTATCTCGTGAGCAAGTATTGTGCAGTTGGTGATTAGTGATTCTGGTCTTGAATTTGTAAAAAACTTTTGTATTCAGCTAGCTAATCATGAGCCGATTGACGATCGTGAGCGCGAGTCGATAAAAACTTTTTGCGAACTTGCACCAAAACTACGAGCCCCATTTGACGAGCACAGCGACCCGACTCATGTGACTGCTTCGGCGATCGTCGTTGGCAAACCTGGCGTTGTCCTGCATCTGCACAAGCGACTAAATATGTGGCTGCAACCCGGTGGACATATTGA
Organism: Bifidobacterium breve; assembly: GCA_945871625.1. Taxonomy (GTDB): domain Bacteria; phylum Actinomycetota; class Acidimicrobiia; order Acidimicrobiales; family Ilumatobacteraceae; genus BACL27. The sequence goes on along the minus strand of CAMBWL010000053.1, from coordinate 1,040 downwards.
CTCTGGTGAGCCGATTCAAGATGCTGCAATGCGCGAGGCGCGAGAAGAAACAGGTTTAGAGTTGCAACATTTTGGCACGGAAAAAACCAAATCGAGATTTATTCATCTCGATGTTCACCCTGGACCACGCGGTCATACACATCTTGATGTGCGATTTTTGTTGTTGGCGACCAACGAAACTTTTGCCCCGGCAGCAGGTGAGAGTCAGCAAGTGAAGTGGTTTAGTTTTGCGGACGCATTGCGGATTTCAGAAGACGGTGCTCGCGGTGCAATTCGTGTCGCGGCGCAAATCTTTACCGGATCGTTGTAGAACCGGACCCAGACAAAACCCCAGACAAAATCCCATGATACGAGCGAACATATGTTCGCTACGCTTAGCCGAATGGGTGATTACGCCGAACTGCATTGTCGGTCAAATTTTTCGTTTTTATACGGCGCGTCGCATCCCGAGCAACTTGTCGAAGCTGCGGTGCACAATCAACTGACGGCACTTGCGCTCACAGATCGCAACGGTCTTTATGGCGTCGTCAAGTTTGCCCAAGCGGCACGAGCGTTTGGTTTGCCAACTTTGTTTGGCGCCGAACTCACATGTTCGAGTCGCCACAGTCGTGATGGCGATGCACAAATCGTTTTGATCGCCGATGGTCCGTCGGGTTATTCGCGACTTTCGCGCGCAATAACGCTCGGTCAATTGGCGGGTTCGAAGTCTGCGCCAATTTTTGATACGGCCAAGATTGCCGAAGGTCTGGCCGATAGTTGCTGGGTTCTCACCGGTGCCAACACTGGCATTGTCAATCAAGCACTCGAACGACACGGTCCACAAGTGGCATCGCGTCAATTGCAAAAACTAGTTAGCGAGTTCGGTCGCGATCGAGTTTTGGTCGAACTTTGTGATCACGGCGACCCGCTTGACTCGACTCGCAACGATGCCCTTGTGCAGTTGGCAATGCGACACGACTTGCGGTGCATTGCAACCAATGATGTGAGCTATGCATCGCTGCGCGAGCATCGTTTGGCAGTCGCACTTGCGGCAGTCAGAC
>CAMBWL010000052.1 GCA_945871625.1 Bifidobacterium breve | reverse complement strand
AAACCAAGCATTGCATATTTCTACTAGATTTATACAAATGACGAGCCCGGCAATCAAAACACTGGGTGTTCCTAAAGAGACCAAAACTTCTGAAGGACGAGTTGCCCTAACCCCTGATGGCGTCCGCGAACTAGAGCGGGCCGGAGTCGAGGTGTTTATCGAAACTTCTGCAGGTCTCGGCGCCTCAATTGAAGATCGCCAATACGAGGCGGCTGGCGCAACAATCGTTTCAAGCGCCGCTGAGGCCTGGTCGCAACAAATGGTCGTCAAGGTCAAAGAGCCAACAGCCAAAGAATTCGATTTTTTGCGACCCGATCTGACGCTGTTCACATATTTGCATCTCGCCGCATATCCAAAAGTCGCCGAAGCGCTGCTAAAAAATAAAACAACTTCAATCGCCTACGAAACAGTCCAAGAAAAAGATGGCTCACTGCCATTGCTCGCACCAATGAGCGAGATCGCCGGTCGTATCGCCACTCAGGTCGGCGCTTTTTATCTGCAGAGCCCGAACGGTGGACGCGGAGTTCTCATGGGTGGCGCACCAGGTGTGCACCCCGCAAAAGTTTTGGTCATCGGTGCGGGAAACGTTGGATGGAACTCAGCGTGGATTGCCGGTGGCATGGAAGCCGAAGTGGTCTTGCTCGACAAAAATTTGGATCGTTTGCGTTTCATCGACCAAATTATCCGCTCACGAATCACAACCATCGCCTCGAACCGCGGTGCAATTGAGCGATACATCGCCCAAGCAGATCTCGTGATCGGCGCCGTGCTCGTCGCTGGCGCTCGCGCACCCGTCGTCGTGTCCGAAGACATGGTCAAGTCAATGAAGCGTGGTTCGGTGATTGTTGATGTGGCCGTCGACCAAGGCGGTTGCATCGAAACAATCCACGAAACAACTCACAAAGAACCCGTCTACGAAAAGCATGGGGTGTTGCACTACGCAGTCGGCAACATGCCAGGCGCCGTGCCGCACACAAGCACCTATGCGCTGACCAATGCAACCTTGCCATATCTTCTTGAAGTCGCCAAACTTGGCACAAAAAACGCGGCGCAAAGCGACGAGTGTCTCAAACTTGGCGTCAACACGGTCAATGGCGAAATCACAAATCTTGCCGCGGCAACTGCGCTTGACAAAACTGCAGTTGATTGCTTAAAAGTTTTGTAAAACTAGTCGCAACAACTGTCGCGCCAACCACACCCCGAACACTTGAAGTGTGCATGCTCTGCATGCAAAGCCGAACCGCAGTGTGGACACTCGGAAAAAATCGCATGACGAGTGCGGCACGCATCGGCGCCCACTGACTCTGCTTGCTGAAAACTCGTCTTGATATCCGTCTTGAATACATCCATCCAATTATTGTTTCACAACCACGAACAGATATCTGTTTTAGATACCACTGTGAAAGTGCGCAGATCCAACATCCTCGCTATTTCGCGCCGTGTTATTCTTGCGCAATGAACGATTCGGTCAATCTTCGGAACTGGATGGACTCACCGCATAACCGTTGGAGTTTTCAGCACATATCAGAAATACTGAACACGGTTCCAATTTCAAACACATCTGGGCAGGTAAATGTCCTGCCCCGTGCCGACACAAATCTTGACGATGTTTCATTTGCCGCTGCCGATGGTTCAACGACATCTCTAAAACGTCACCTCGATCAAACATTCTGCGATTCAATCTGCGTGATTCATGACGGCGCAATTGTCTACGAGAGATACTTCAACGGCATGCATCAAGAAACTCCACATTTGTTGATGAGCGTCACAAAATCCGTGACGGCGGCGGCACTAGGCATCGCAATCGGACGCGGTCTGTTATCGATCAACGACCTAGTCACTAAAATCGCCCCAGAGTTCAGTGGCACGAGCCTCGAAGGTGCCTCGATTCGGCACTTGATCGACATGTCTGCTGGCACAGAGTTTGTCGAGGACTATGAGCTTTATAAGTTTCCAGACTCCGATCTGCCGCTTATCGAATATGAACGCCAGTCGGGATATCGACCGCTTGACGGTCGGATTGCGATTGGCGCCCTGAAACATTTTCACACTTATCCCCTTGCGCGAAGTCATGGGGAAGTCTTTGACTACCGATCACCACTGACAAATGTCGTGGCTCGCATCCTCGAAATTGTCAATGGGCTCCCATTCAACGACGTCGTGTCGAGGGATGTTTGGACGCCGTTGGGCATGGAGCATTCGGCGAATATTTTTGTCGACCCGGTCGGGTTCACAATTGCAGATGGTGCAATGTCTTGCACGACTCGCGACTTGGCACGATTCGGACTGGCTTACCTCAATGACGGATTCGTAAACGGCAAAAACATCATTCCAAAACAATGGGTGCTGGACACCTACGAGGCTGACGACGAAGCAAGTCGGCTTTATGCAAAATCTTGGGAGGGCAGTCAATTTGAGAAGAGTTCAGGATCAAAATGGTTTGCCTACCACAACGCGTTTTGGATAATAGATCGCGCCGCACAGTTCAGCGGTTTAGGAATATTCGGCCAGAGCATCTGGATTGATCGACCAAGTCGCACCGTGATCGCGAGATTCTCCACGCACCCAGAAGCTTCTATGCAGACAGTCGGCGACGAAGAGTTGAGGGGCTTCGCCGCAATTGCTCAATCTCTGAATTAATCGACGGTTTTCTATAAGCCGTCACACAGCCGCACGAGGCCGGTCACTTTCGAACCTTTGACCAGAGCAGCGTCGTGGCGATTAAGTTTTGCCAGTTGAGTTTTCGCCTGATCGAAACTCACCGCATCCACACCGTAGAGGTCAGTATTCACCGCAATTAGTTCGATCCCCAACTGTGCGGCATATTCACAAATCGCAGTGTGTTCTTTTTCTGGTTCAGCCAATTCGGCCATCAGACCACAAAATGCGATCCTGCGCCCAGCCGAAAGGCTCGCCAAAGTTTCAAGCGCCGCACGCATCGACGCCGGGTTGGCGTTGTACGAGTCGTCAATCACGGTCACGCCATTCTGCAACTTTCGCATCTGCATCCGTGATTCAGAAATTTTCGCCACCGAAACTGCCGCTGCCGCCAAATTCAAATCGATACCCAGCACGCCAGCAGCGCATAAAGCCGCCAACGCATTTTGCACCATATGCCGACCAGCGACTTGCATCTTCAACTTGACTTCGCCCCACGGCGAAACAACACTCGCCGTCGCACAGCCTCGGTCATCAATCGTGCATGACGACATCCGAACATCTGCTTGCGACGATGCGCCATAACTCAACACGGTTGCCTCGGTCGCATCACGCATCGCCCACACCCGTTCGTCATCGTGATTCAAAATCGCCGTGCCCGACTTCGGCAGCGCTTCAATCAATTCGCGCTTAGCGCGAGCGACACCTTCGATCGAACCAACGCGCTCAGTGTGGGCGCTGGCCACAGCGGTGACGATGCCAATTCGTGGATTAGCCACCGCACACAATCTGGATATCTCGCCAAACCCACGCATTCCCATTTCGAGCACCAACGCTTGCGTCTCGTCTGGCGCATTCAAAATCGTCGTCGGCAAACCAAAATCATTATTAAATGAATTCTCATTGGCGTGGGTTTTAAACGCGACTCCCAGCGCACTCGCGACCAGATCTTTCGTCGATGTTTTGCCGACCGAGCCAGTCACGGCCACGACACGCTGTTGCAATTGCTCGTCAAGTCGCGCACGACCCCAAGTGCCAAGCACAAGCAGCGCCGCAACCGTGTCGGCGACTTTTATTGCGGTGCGACCTTGTGGTTCGCGCAAAGTTAGGTAAGCGCCCGCACCGCGCTTGATCGCATCTTCAATAAAGTCATGTCCGTCGCGCTGATCGATGATCGGCACGAACAATTGACCGGGTGAAATAGTACGTGAATCAAATGAGACACCCGACAAGTGAGCGTTCGAGCCGACGAGTTCTCCAGAAACGGCGCGTGCAACATCTGCTGCCATGAAGCGCATACTGCTTTAATCCTAACTGCGATATCGCTATGCAACTGATTAGCGTCATCGTGCGAGTACCGTAAAGACGAATGATTAGCGAAAATCGCAAGTCAAAGACGCGTGTTGTCGTTTTATTCGGCGGCGAGTCTGCCGAACATGATGTCAGTTGTGTTACTGCAGCTCATGTTTTGCGCGCACTAGATCCACAAAAATACGAAGTGTCCACGGTTGGCATCACTCGCACAGGTCAATGGGTGCATTCCGAGTTGCCGCAATCAGCAGATGTAAAGTCGCTCAGCGCACACGGCCCAGCGACGAGTGCCAACTTAGTTTTTGAAAGTGCACCAAGTGCGGCGTCGCTGGTTGTGATTCCACTGCTGCACGGCCCAATGGGTGAAGACGGCACGGTGCAAGGTCTGCTTGAACTCGCCCACGTTGCGTATGTCGGCTCTGGTGTTCTCGGCAGTGCCGTCGCCATGGATAAAAGCATCGCCAAACAAATCATGTCGGCAAACGGCATCGCTCAACAAAAGTTTTTCACTCTGCACGATACCGACGACGCAAACTCGGCGATTGATCGTGCCATCAAAGATTTTGGTCTACCAATGTTCATCAAACCCGCGAACATGGGTTCTTCGATCGGCGTGCACAAAGTCAAAACGCGCCAAGAAGCGATCGACGCGTTGGCCAACGCATTCGAATACGACGAATGGGTTCTGGTCGAAGAAGCCATCACCGGTCGCGAGATTGAAGTTGCAGTGCTCGGCAACGAGTCGCCCCGTGCTTCAGTGCCGGGTGAAATCGTGCCGAGCCATGAGTTCTATGACTACGAAGATAAATACATCGGTGACGGCGCGCAACTGCTGGTGCCCGCACCACTCTCAGCCTCCGAAGTCGCCGAAGTGCAACAACTGGCGCTCAAGATATATCAAACTTTGCGTGCTGACGGCATGGCACGAGTCGACTTCTTCTACGAAAAAGGTAAGCGTGGCTTTTTGTGCAACGAGATCAACACGATTCCAGGGTTCACGCCAATTTCGATGTACCCAAAACTTTGGCAAGCGTCCGGCGTTAGTTACGCAGAACTTTTGGATGAGTTAATCGCACTCGCGCTCGCCCGTCACGCCAAACGCCGCAACAAAACTTCGCGCTAGCGACGCGTCAGCTAGGCGTTAGCAACGCGTCAGCTAGGCGTTAGCGACGCGTCAGATAATCGCTCGTCACGAACCTGCTGGCGGAATATTTATCTTCATTCCGGCAAACAAGAACACGTCGATGCTCGACCATTGGTTCGCAGCCAACAGCGACGGCATCGACACACAGAACTTCTTCATGATCACGTACAACGAATCGCCCTGGGCGATTTCATAAACACCTGCGGGTCTGTTGCCGCAACCTGGTTTGCCAACCGGGCTGGCTGTTGTCGTCTGTTGAACATTTGTCGACACGACTTGAGCCGACGGTGGAATTCGCAACTTTCGACCCGCATACGGAAACTGCGACGCTGCGACTAGTCCGTTCCATGCCAACAATTCAGTGACCGTGATACCAAACAGTGTGGCGACTCTGATCGGCGAGTCGCCCGCTTGCACGATGTACTCCTGCTCGACGCCAATCGCACCAGGCGGCAACGTCGTCGTCGTGTTCGGCAGCGTCGTCTGCACCGGCGGGATTGTCGCAAAATCTGTCGGCCCAATCGGCACCACGGTTGTCGCCGAACCCGAAACATCTACGCCACATGACACCATCACGAAAGACGACACAATTATCGCGATACAGGAGACTTGAAATTTACGACTCAACATCACGCTCTATCGTAAACGATTTTTACCACTCACACTGAGCACTCCCCGCGCGCAACCTCAACTTGGCTTAACTCAATTCAGCGATTCAGCCGACGAAACTATTGGTGCAGGCAAATCAGTCTCGCCCATCAAAAATTTATCGACGCCGCTCGCTGCCGCCCGACCTTCAGCTATTGCCCAAACGATCAGACTTTGCCCGCGCCCCATGTCGCCGGCAACGAATACGCCACGCACAGTCGACATATATTCGTCATCGCGCGCGAGGTTGCCACGTTGATCAAATTCGACACCCAGAGTTTGCAGCCACTTTGGTTTTTCTGGCCCGACAAAGCCGAGCGCCAGCAACACCAAATCGGCTTTCAGTTCGCGCTGTGTGCCTTCTACTGGCACGAACTCGCCGTTCTCAGACTTGACATCACAAACAATCAACGCACGCACGTTGCCTCGCTCATCGCCAACAAATTTTTCAGTCGACACTGCATACAGCCGCTCGCCACCTTCTTCGTGGGCCGAAGACGTGCGATAAATAAAACTCCATTGCGGCCACGGATTATTCCCCGCGCGTTCGACCGGTGGTTGTGGCAAAATCTCAAGTTGCGTAATTGATGCGGCACCTTGACGAATCGCCGTACCTAAACAATCTGCGCCCGTATCCCCGCCACCAATTATCACCACATGTTTGCCGGCAGCCGAGATACTCGTCTCGGCAATGTCGCCTTG